>JAJYHU010000319.1 GCA_021784615.1 Acidobacteriota bacterium
CGAATCGAATTCGGTCGACCAAATTCGAAAGCGCCCCGCCAAGAATCAGCGCCAGGCCGATTCCGCCCGTCCAGTTGACCTCACTGGTTCGCCAAACAACGATCACGACCGCGACCAGCAAGGCGACGGAAACTCCAACCAACAAGAACATCTTCCAGGAAGATGAGGAGTCCGAAAAAAGGCTGAAGGCAATGCCGCTGTTCTCAGTGTGTAGAAGGTTGAAAAATCCCGGAACGACTGGAATCACCACATGATCTGGAATTGACTTGACGACCAAGGCTTTTGTGGCTTGGTCAGCAGCGAAAACCACGGCGGCAATCAACACGTAAATAACGCGTTGAATCCTGTGCACACGCCGCACGGGCGTACGGACGGCCTCCGTCTCGCGCAAGGTTGGAGAGTTTTTCTCGGTCATCAAAATCCTTTTCGCGCCGGTTCGGAAGATTCGGCTGGCAGGAAAAGACTACTGAAGATCCGCTTCAATCTCGCGAAGAGCAGCCGAGCAGCGATCGCAAACATCAGGATAAACCGTGTCTTTGCCAACCTGCTCGGAATAGTTCCAGCACCGCTCGCACTTGGCACCAGAGGCCCGCTCAATTTTTATCTTAAGCCCAGGCAAGGAACTTTCACCAACGCCTTCCAACCCGGAATCCGCAAGCTCAACTTGCGAGACGATGAAAAGCGTAGTCAACTCGGAAAGATAGTCCTTGAGAAGCGGCCCGAGACCTGCATCGGCGCTTAGGCGCACTTTGGCCTCAAGCGGACTGTGGATCAGTTTGTCGCGCCGCGCCGCTTCAAGCGCTTTCAAAACCGCGTCGCGCACCTCAACCAGTCGGGGCCAGTTATCAAGGCGCCCCTCGAATTTCTGCGGGATAAGGTTCCGCAATTTTGCCGCAGGAACAAATTGAGTCAAGTGAACACTCGGCTCCCTGGTCTCACCGGACGCAGGCTGTGGCAAGTAGGACCAAACTTCGTCAGCCGTAAAACACATCAGAGGCGCAACCGCGCGCACCAGGGCCTCTGAAAGCTGATACAAGACGGTTTGCGCGGCCCGTCGCCGCACCGACTTCGCCGGCGCAGTGTACAGCCGGTCTTTAATTATGTCGAAATAAAAGGCGCTCAGATCAACGGTGGCAAAGTCGTAGATTGCCCGGTATACCTTATGGAACGCCCCCTCGATATAAGCGGAATCGACCTTTTCGAGCAGATCTGATGCTCGTTTGAGAGTCCAGGCGTCAATTTCTTCAAGTTGATCCCCGCTGACGCTGTCCCGAGGAGGATCGAAATCATAGAGGTTCGACAGGCAATACCGGAACGTGTTGCGAAGTTTGCGGTAGGCCTCGGAGAGCCGGGCAAGAATCTCCGGAGAAATGACAACGTCCTCACGAAAGTCCACTGAAGCCACCCAGAGCCGCAGCGTCTCCGCCCCGTGAGTTTTGATAACCTCATTCGGGTCAATAACGTTGCCAAGGGACTTTGACATCGCCCTCCCCTCGCCGTCAAGAACCCAACCATTGGTCAATACCGAGCGATAAGGCGCCCCGCCATGCGAGACCATGCCCACAAGCAGCGAGCTGTGGAACCAGCCACGGTACTGGTCACCGCCTTCAAGGTAGATATCGGACGGCCACGGGAGATCTGGCCGACGGCCAAGGACGGCAGCGTGGCTTGATCCTGAATCGAACCACACGTCCAGGATGTCCGTCTCCTTCCGCAGATTGTCCCCCCCGCAATCGGGACATTTGGCGCCGGGCGGAAGGAGGTCTTGGACGCTATGGGAGTACCATGCATCCGCGCCTTCTTTCTTGAAGAGTTCCACGGCCCTCTCGCCCAACTGCGCGTCAAGTAGAGGCTTCTTGCAGTCCTCGCAGTGAAAGACCGTCAACGGAACGCCCCAGACCCTCTGGCGCGAAATACACCAATCCGGACGGGTGGCAACCATATTGGAGATTCGTTCTTCGCCCCATTCGGGCGACCAGCGCACTTTCTTGATTGCCTCCAGTGCGCGCTCCCGCAGCCGCTCATGATCGATTCGGATAAACCACTGTTCGTTCGCCCGAAAGATAACGGGATGATGGCAACGCCAACAGTGGGGGTAGGAGTGAGTCAGCCATCCTGCCGGTCCCACCAGAGCCCCACGGGCCTTGAGAACATCAATGATTGAATCGTTGGCCTCAAATACTTTTTTTCCCTTGTATTCCGGCAGCCCTTCCGTAAACTCTCCCGCGTCCCCGACCGGAGAGTAAACTTCCAGCCCATACTTCATGCCGGAGTCATAGTCCTCGCGGCCGTGGGCAGGGGCCGTGTGCACGCAGCCGGTCCCATCCTCGGCAGTAACATAATCTGCAAGCACTCCCAGAACTTCACGCGGCAGAAAAGGATGCTGCATCCGGATGCGCTCAAGTTCCCTGCCCGGGATCCGCGCGAGCACCTCCGTCGCTTTCAGCCCTGTCTCTTCGAGGGTCGGCAGGTGGCGGCGGCTTTCCACAAGGTAGGCATCGCCGGCCTCGCCAGCCGCCGCGACGTACTCAAAATCCGGATGTAAAGC
>JAJYHU010000162.1 GCA_021784615.1 Acidobacteriota bacterium
ACGCATCCTGTTTGAGCAGCACCTCAGCCTGCGCCAGACCAGCCAGGTGGAAGGGCAAAGGCTGCTGCTGCCAATTGTGGTGGACCTCGGACCGGAGCAGCGCGTGGCTTTTCAGAATATCGCCGGGGAACTGGCCGCTAATGGCTTTGAAGTAGAGCCGTTCGGCCAGGGCAGCGTGGCCGTGAAGGCCGCCCCGGCCGACATCCAACCGGACGATGTTGAAAGGCTGGTGCGCGAAATCCTGGAAAGCCTGGGGCGCGAAGCCCAGGCTCTTTCGCTTGATGAGTTGCGGCGCAAAATCGCTGCTTCCGTCGCCTGCCATGCGGCAATTAAAGTGAACATGCCTCTCGATCAGGAGAAAATGGGATGGCTGCTCCAGGAATTGAGCAAGACAAATTGCCCGATGACCTGCCCGCACGGGCGGCCTGTGGTGCTGCGTTACGACATGAAGGAGATTCAGAAAGCCTTCAAACGGATTTAAGAGTTACGGATTCTGAGCTTCATCTCTGTGGATTTACATGCCGGAAATAAAGCCCATCATCATTGCCATCGACGGCCCTGCAGGGGCCGGCAAAAGCACCGTCGCCCAAATGCTCGCCGCCCGGCTCGGCCTTGCATACGTCGATAGCGGCGCAACTTACCGGGCCGCCGCGCTGAAGGTCTTGCAGTCCGGCGCGGCGCTTGACGATCAAAATGAAATCGGGAAGATCGTTTCCTCGGCGGAAATCCGGTTCCTGGCCGGAGGCGAGAAGCCAAGGGTTCTGCTGGACGGGAAAGACGTTACGGTGGAGATTCGCGGACCGGAAGTAGGCCTTGCGGCTTCTCGAGTTTCCCGCCTGCCGGAGGTCCGCAAGAAGCTGATCGGCCTGCAAAGATCGCTGGTGGCGGGCCCGGGAGTCGTGATGGAAGGCCGCGACATCGGCACCGTGGTTTTTCCCGATGCGCCGCTCAAAATCTTCCTTAAAGCCGACCCGGAAGAAAGAGCTCGCCGGCGCCTTGAACAAAACCATCAGCAGGGACGGACCTCGACTTTGGAAGACACGATTTCCGAGATTTCAAACCGCGATCAGATGGATGCCGGGAGAAAAGCCTCGCCGCTGGTCGCCGCCCGGGACGCGCAGATCATTGACTCGACGCGCTTGACGGCCGGCCAGGTTGTGGAAAAGATTTTGGAATTGGCCCGCAGCAAGAAGTTGCTGGCCACGCCGTAGGGTCTGAGGGAAGTCCCGTCCTTTACGACCTGCCGCCTCCGCCATTGCTCATCGAGGAAAGAAACTCCGCGTTGCTCTTGGTCTTGGAAAGCTTGTCGATGATGAGTTCCATGCTCTCGACGGGGGAGAGCGGATTCAGCACCTTGCGCAAAACCCAGATGCGGTTCAGCTCATCCTTCGGCACCAGCAGCTCTTCTTTGCGGGTTCCGGACTTGTTGATTTCGATGGCCGGGAAAACGCGCTTGTCCACCAGCTTGCGGTCCAGATGGACTTCCATGTTGCCGGTACCCTTGAACTCCTCGAAGATGACGTCGTCCATGCGGCTTCCGGTATCAATCAGCGCCGTGGCGATGATGGTGAGGCTGCCGCCTTCCTCGATGTTGCGCGCCGAGCCGAAGAACCGCTTGGGACGCTGGAGGGCGTTCGAGTCGACGCCGCCTGATAGAACTTTGCCCGAGGGCGGAACAACCGTATTGTAGGCGCGCGCGAGACGCGTGATGGAATCCAGCAGAATCACCACGTCCCGTTTGTGCTCAACCAGCCGCTTAGCCTTTTCAATCACCATCTCAGCCACCTGGACGTGCCGGGCGGCAGGCTCATCAAAGGTTGAACTGATGACTTCGCCTTCCACGGTTCTCTGCATGTCCGTCACTTCTTCCGGCCGCTCGTCGATCAGCAGCACAATCAGCGTGACTTCCGGATGGTTGGTGGTGACGGAATTGGCGATGGTCTGGAGCAGCATCGTCTTGCCGGTCCGCGGGGGAGAAACAATCAATCCGCGCTGGCCCTTGCCGATAGGCGTCAGCAGGTCAAGGACGCGTCCGGAAATATTGTCTTTCGCAGTTTCCAGGCGAAGCCGCTCTTCGGGATAAAGCGGGGTCAGATTGTCGAAAAAGATTTTGTTCCGCGACTCGTCGGGTGGCTCAAAGTTGATGGCCTCCACCTTGATCAGCGCGAAATAACGCTCGCCCTCCTTGGGAGGACGGATTTGCCCCGAGATCGTGTCGCCGGTCCGGAGATCGAACTTGCGAATCTGCGACGGCGAGACGTAGATATCGTCCGGCCCCGGCAGGTAATTGTAATCGGGCGCGCGCAGAAAGCCGAAACCGTCTGGCAGGCACTCGAGCACTCCTTCGGAAAAGATGAGACCGGCCTTTTCGGTTTGCGCCTGGAGGATCTTAAAGATCAGCTCCTGCTTGCGCATGCCCGTGGCGCCGGCGACCCCCAGGTCTTTGGCCACCTGGGTCAGCGTGGCGATGTTCATTTCTTTCAGCTTGGCAATATCGAGTACTTCGCTTTCTTTGAGCTCCTCGATTTTTTCTTCCTGCACAACAACTGGCTTTTCTTCCTGTTTTTTGGACGGCATATTACTCTCTCAGCTTCAATTTAAGTTTAGAACCCAATAAAGGATTCCCGCTCTGCAAAGGATGAATCCTGTTGACATTTTGCCCCTACGCGACTGCATGTCCATGCGTGCGGCAGCTCAAAGGGGCAAGTTAACAGTGTCTTGAATGGTGTAATCCGTGATCAATCGCGGTTTCCGGGTCTATCAATCCGAATAGGCTTGGATTAATCGGTGCTAACGACCGTGTCGCAGGGAAAGCTCGGTCCCTCATTGATGGACGCATATTCCGGGACGTGAGGGCCGCAATATCAAGCCCTTCCCCGCTCTCGCTAAAACTCTAATTCGTCAGGGATTCGCGGTCAGAATCGAGCGGCGATTCGAGACCCTGCGCCTCCTGGGGCTCCGGCGTGAGCGCATGGACGCCTTCGATCTTTCGCTCCAGAGCCAAGTCGAGAACCTCATCCATCGTCTCGACAAAACAAATGGCGACATCCTCCTGAACATTCGCCGGTATGTCGGAAAGATCTTTTTCGTTATCCCGCGGCAAAAGGACGGTCCGGTTGCCGGCGCGGTGAGCCGCCAGGATCTTCTCTTTAACGCCCCCAATCGGCAACACCTTGCCGCGCAAGGTAATTTCGCCGGTCATGGCGATATCCCGGTTCACGGGGATTTTGGTCAGCGCACTCACCACCGCCGTGGCCAGCGTGATCCCCGCCGAGGGACCATCTTTCGGAATCGCCCCTTCCGGGATGTGGATGTGAATATCCAGCCGGCGGTAGAAATCCGGCGGCAAGCCCAGCCGCGACGTCCTGGAGCGCACGTAACTCAAAGCGGCCTGGGCGGATTCCTGCATCACGTCGCCCAGCTTTCCCGTCAGCGTCAGCTTGCCCTTGCCCTGCATCACGGTAGCTTCGATATTGAGAATCTGCCCACCCACTTCCGTCCAGGCCAGCCCCGTCGCGAGGCCCACTTCGTTCTTTTCCTCGGCCTTCGTGTCCCGGAACTTGATCACGCCCAGGTACTCCTGGAGGGTTTCCGGTTTGACGACAACTTGCAATGCCCGGTTCTCCTGCACGACCTTCCGCGCGACCTTGCGGCAGATGTTGGCAATTTCCCGCTCAAGATTCCGCACTCCGGCCTCCCGCGTATAACCGCGGATAATGCCGAGAACCGCCTCGTCCTCGAAGGCCAGGTTCTGTTCTTTCAGGCCCGTTGCCTCGCGCTGCTTGCGGATGAGAAAACGCTTTGCGATTTCCAGCTTCTCCGCTTCCGTATAACCGGACAAGCGCAGGATCTCCATGCGGTCCTGAAGGGGTTGCGGGATCGTGTGGATGACATTCGCAGTGGTAATAAAGAAAATCTTGGAAAGATCGTACTCGACGTCCAGGTAATGGTCGGAAAACATGTAATTCTGCTCGGGGTCAAGCACTTCCAACAGCGCCGCCGAAGGGTCGCCGCGGAAGTCCATGCTCATTTTGTCGACTTCGTCGAGCAGGAACACCGGATTGGTGGTTCCGGCCTTTTTCATCATCTGGATAATCTGTCCGGGCAGAGCGCCAATATAGGTCCTCCGGTGGCCGCGGATTTCCGCTTCATCCCGAACCCCGCCAAGCGATAGCCGGACGAACTTCCGGCCCGTGGCCCGGGCGATGGAACGCCCAAGCGACGTCTTGCCCACTCCCGGCGGCCCCACAAAGCAGAGGATCGACCCCCGCGGAGTCTTCACAAGCTGGCGCACCGCAAGGAACTCGAGAATGCGCTCTTTAATCTTCTCAAGCCCATAATGATCTTCTTCCAGAATCTTCTCGGCCCGCCGGACATCCCGGATTTCCTTCGATTTCTTTTTCCAGGGCACCGCTAGCAGCCAATCAAGGTAGTTGCGGGACACCGTGGACTCGGCGGACATCGGCGGCATCAGTTCCAGGCGCTTGAGCTCCCCCAGAGCCTTTTCGTGGGCATCCTTGGTCATGCCCGCGTCCTCAACCTTTTTCTTCAGTTCCTCGATTTCATTCTTTTCGTTCCGCCCCAGCTCTTTCTGGATCGCCTTGATCTTCTCGTTCAAATAATACTCGCGCTGGGCGCGCTCCATCTGCCGCTTCACGCGGCCCTGGATTGACCGGTCCACGTTGAGCTTTTCAATCTCAATATCCAGAATATCGGCAAGGCGCGTCAGCCGGTCCACGGGGTCAAACAGCTCCAGCAGATCCTGCTTCTCTTCGATGCTGACGTTCAGGTTGGCAGCCACCGTGTCCGTAAACTTGCTGATCTCATCCACCTTGGCGGCGGCGATCATGGTTTCATAATTCAGGCTCTGGGACAGTTTGACATATTGCTCGAACAGCGAAATCACCCGCTGCACAAGCTGTTCAAGGCTGGGGGTGCTGACGCTGCGGAAAACGGCCGTCTTCACCGTGGCGCGGAAAAAGCCCTCTTCGCTTGACACCTTCACGATCTTTCCGCGATCGCTGCCCTCAACCAAAACCTTGATGTTGCCATCCGGCAGCTTGAGGCTCTGAATAATATTGGAAATAGTCCCCACCTGATAGATGTCATTCGGCTTCGGGTCGTCCACCGAGGCATCGTGCTGGGTGGCGAGAAAAATCTTCTTGTCGCCCGCCAGAGCTTCCTCGAGCGCTCGAATAGAACTTTCACGTCCCACCACAAACGGAGTCATCATGTACGGAAAGATGACCACATCCCGAATGGGCATCATGGGAAACAGGCGTGTTTCGCCTTTTTCACGGCCTGAAAAGATAGAAGAATCCATTAACTCGCCTTTTCAAAGAGGGTGGGATCAAAAACGATTTCGTGCTTCATCACCATTTCTTCCGTCACCGTGAACTCGCGGAGCGTCCGCTGGCTGGGCAGATGATACATCAAATCCAGCATCAGATCTTCCAGGATCATGCGGAGGCCGCGAGCCCCCACTTTTCGCTCGAGCGCCATCTGCGCAATTCTTAGCAGGGCGTCATCAGTAAACTGCAGCTTGACGTTCTCATATTCAAACAGGCGCTGATATTGCCGGATGAGGGCGTTCTTGGGCTGAACCAGGATTTCAACCAGCGCTTGCTGATCCAAGTCGCTGAGAACGCTGACCACCGGAAGACGCCCGACGAATTCCGGAATCATGCCGTAACGGATCAGGTCCACGGGCTGAGCCTGCTCCAGGAGTTCGATGTTCCGGCGGTTCGGGAACACCTCCGGAGTTTCCGCGCTCGAGTGGAATCCCAAAGATTTCTTCCCAATCCGGTGCTCGATAATCTTCTCAAGCCCCACGAAGGCTCCACCGCAAATAAACAGAATATCGGTCGTATCCACGGGAGTGAATTCCTGGTGCGGGTGCTTGCGTCCGCCTTGGGGCGGAACGTTGGCCACCGTTCCTTCCAGGATTTTCAGGAGCGCCTGTTGGACGCCCTCGCCCGAGACGTCGCGGGTGATGGAGGGGTTCTCATCCTTCCTTGAAACCTTGTCAATCTCATCGATGTAGATAATGCCTTGCTGCGTCCGCTGAACATCCCCTTGAGCATTTTGGAGAAGCTTCAGGATGACGTTTTCAACATCTTCGCCGACGTAACCCGCCTCCGTAAGGGTCGTGGCATCGACAATCGCAAAAGGAACTTCCAGCAGGCGCGCCAGGGTCTGGGCAAGGAGCGTCTTTCCCGTCCCTGTGGGTCCAATAAGCAGGATGTTGGACTTTGTCAACTCCACATCGTTGCGAACCTTGGTCAACATGATCCGCTTGTAATGGTTGTAGACTGCGACGGCCAGCTTCTTTTTCGTCTTGTCCTGCCCAATCACATACTCATCGAGAAAACGTTTGACTTCCGTCGGGCGGGGCAGCTTGGCTTGAGCTGCAGGAACTCGCTCCGCCTGGTCCTCGTCCAGGATGGTGTTGCAAATGGCCACGCATTCGTCGCAGATATAGGCTCGAGGATGATCGCCGGGCGAAGAAATCAGCTTCCCTACCGCGTCCTGCGTTTTTTGGCAAAAGGAACAGCAAAGTATTTCGTCAGAAACTAGACGTTTCAAGCTAGGCTCCCTTCACGGCTACTTGTGTTTCTGAATAATCTCATCCACAATGCCGTATTCCTGGGCTTGCTGGGCGCTCATCCAGAAGTCACGTTCCACGTCATGCTCCACTTTCTCAAGGGGCTGTCCAGTATGCTTGGCCATGATCTCATTTAAGCTGGCGCGAATCCGCAAAATCTCCCGGGCGTGAATATCGATATCCGTCGCCTGGCCGGAAAGCCCGCCCATCGTTGGCTGGTGGATCAGGACGCGGGAATTCGGCAGCGCAAAGCGCTTGCCGTTGGTCCCGGCTGAAAGCAGCAGTGCTGCAACGCTGGCGGCTTGTCCAACGCAGATGGTCGCCACGTCGGGCCGGATAAACTGCATCGTGTCATAGATCGCCATGCCGGCGGTAACCACTCCCCCGGGAGAATTAATATACAGCGAAACGTCTTTTTCCGGGTCCTCGGCCTCCAGGAACAACAACTGGGCCGTCACCAGGTTGGCAACGTTATCGTCAATCGGGGTTCCGATGAAAATGATATTGTCGCGGAGAAGCCGGGAATAAATATCGTAGGCTCTTTCGCCCCGGTTCGTCTGTTCAACCACCATCGGGATCAGTGTCATCGTCGGTCTCTCTAGGCTCATCGGCGTTCCCAAGCCTCAGCCTTCCTCCTGAAGTTGCGCAGGCTCAGATGTCGGGTGGGTTGTGGCGTTCTGGTAGACGATATCAAGGGCCTTCTGATTGCGGAGCTTCTGACTGATTCTAGAAAGATTTCCTTCCCGTGTCAAGCGCGTTTTAACGGCAGCCGGAGGCTCACGGTGCTCCTCGGCCAAATCGCGAATGACTTCATCCACCTCGCCATCCGTAACTTCGATGCCTTCGGCCTCTGCAACTTTTTCAAGAATCAGCGATCCCCGCACATCCTTTTCCGCCTCAGACCTTGAATCCTCGCGGATCTTCTGCCAGTCGATGTTCACGCTTCTCGGATCAACGCCTTGGGCCAAAAGACGACTCAGCAGCCTTTCCAGACGGGAATCGATCTGCGAGTCAACCAGCGATTGGGGGACTGGAAATTCATGCAGGCTGACAAGATGATCGAGAAGTTTCTGCTTTGCCCGTGCCTCAACCTCGTGCTTCTTCCGCTCTGCGAGGTTCTCAGAAACTTTAGCCTTCAACTCTTCAAGCGTCTTAAACTCACTGACGGATTTTGCAAACTCGTCATCCAGCGCAGGCACAACCTTCTTCTTAATCCCTTGAATTTCAACACGATAACTTAGCGTCTTGCCGGCCAATGACTTCGTCGAGTAATCGTCGGCATAGACCACCTGAAATTCGCGCACATCCCCAGGCTTAGAACCCCGTAAGTTCTCCGTAAAGTCCGCCACGGTCCCCTCTGCAGCCAGATGCACCATCACATCACGCCCCTCGACGGGTTCCGCCTGCGGGTCTCCGGCATTGCTTCCGCGATAATTCACGATGGCGTAATCGCCATCATCGGCGGGCCGGTCTTCCACAACCTCAAACGTGGCTGCCCGCTCACGCAGCTGATCAAGGGCCGCGGCAACGTCTGATTCCGTCACCTCCGCCGGCTCCTTCACAACATCAAGCCCTTTATAATCTTTAAGTTCGAAATCAGGAAGAATCTCAAACGTAGCCGTGCAGGTCAACGGCTGGTCCTCGGCAAACTTCAAGTCGGCAAAATGGGGCTGCCCCACAATGGACAGCTTCTGGTCCTTAACGGCAGTCTCAAAGTATTTAGGCAAAAGGGTTTGCAAAACTTCGTTGCGAATATCTTCTTCGAAGCGCCGACGAATCAGCGAGGCCGGAGCATGGCCGGGCCGGAAGCCGGGAATTCGAGCTACGCGGCGATACTGCGCCGTCACGGCATCTGCCTCATGTCGAACAATGTCTGGTGGTACTTCGATGAGTAACTCTTTTTTACAAGTCGCAGAGTCCACAGTTCCTCGAAAACGTCTGTTGAGATTGAAAGAGAACGGTGAGGTGGTCCTTTACACCTGAAGGAATAACCCGCCCCGGAGCGTCCAGATCCTCCGAAGCCCAAGAGCGCAGTATAGCACAACCCCCTCCCGTGTCAACTTGCCAATTTCGCTTGCCAATTCGCCAATTTCGCCCCGGACCACCGCACTCCAGCTTCATCACGCCGGAGCAGAGTGCCTGGGCCGCCGCGCTTCTGAATTTTCCGGCAAACCCCTCCCGCATCGTCCGGAAAAAATAGGCGCTAAACACCTGAAGCATTCAGCCCCTTGCCTCCATTTCTTTTGATGCCTTTCAACCTGAAGAGATACCTTGTTCCTGAAAGGGCCGTCAAAGGAACTAAGACTGGGATGGGCGACCCTCGAAAGCTTCATGATATAATAAAAACTGCACTTTGGCCGCAATACAGCTTCCGGGAAGTGATGTCCGGCTGATCAGGTCGAGAAACGTGGAGACAAAGTTTATGGCCCTGGATTATTTTGAAAAAGTTTGGCACAACGGAGAGTTTATTCCCTGGAAGGACGCTACCATTCATGTAGCCTCTCATGTGGTCAGCTACGCCTCCTGCCTGTTTGAGGGCATTCGCTGCTACGAGACGCCTCAAGGTCCGGCGATCTTCCGGCTGAACGAACACGTCGCCCGGCTGGTCGATTCTTCCAAGATTTACCGCATCGAGACTGAATTTACGCGCGAACAACTCCGGCAGGCGGTCGTAGAACTGATCCGCATCAACAACATCCGGTCTTGCTACGTCCGCCCGATCGTTTTCCGGGGCTATGGCGACGCAGGGGTAAATCCACTCAATAATCCTGTGGAGATTTACCTGCTGGCCTGGAAGTGGGGCAAATACCTGGGCGACGAGGCCTTGAAACAGGGCGTTGACGTCTGCATTTCCTCCTGGAACCGGATGGCGCCAAATACCATGCCTTCCATGGCCAAAGCGGCTTCCAACTACATGAACGCCCAGCTGATCAAAATGGAAGCCATCACCAACGGTTACGTGGAAGGAATCGCGCTCGACCACAACGGAAACATCAGCGAGGGCAGCGGAGAGAATATCTTCGTCGTCCGCGAGGGGAAAATCTTCACTCCCCCGCTTGCCTCTGCTGTGCTGCCGGGTGTCACACGGTCTTCCGTCATCACCCTGGCGGAAGAAGCCGGCTTCACGGTCATTGAGCAGGAACTGCCCCGGGAGATTCTCTACATTGCCGACGAAGTTTTCTTCACGGGGACGGCGGCTGAAGTCACCCCGGTCCGCTCCGTCGACCGCATTGTGGTGGGCAAAGGACAGGCCGGACCGGTCACGCAGAAGCTCCAGGAACGCTTCATGAACATTGTCCAGGGGCAGGCTGAAGACAAATACGGCTGGCTCACCTATAGCAACCAGCCGGTCGGCGCTTCGCGTTGATCTTGCTTTAGGCGCACTCTCGTTACAACATAGCGTCCGCCACGGAGGGCTCGGCGAGGCTCCCACTCGCTATTTTCTGGCCTCGCTCGCCCCGCGGCCAAGCTCAAGTGGCCGGCTTCGGCAGTCGATAAAATAGCCTGCCGGCACACTGGTCCTTCATACCTAGCCTGATTTTGACAGGCGGAAGGAGGCGTGCTAACTTGGCCCCGTTTCCGCAAAGGGGCCGGCGAGGTTCACTGTGCACATCGATGAGCTTTTGCGCACCGCCTGTGAGAACAAGGCCTCCGACCTCCACTTGAAGGTCGGCAATTACCCCTACGTTCGGGTCGACGGCACCCTGCGGCCTTTGAAGGAATATTCCCGCATCTCAAGCGAGGACATGGTGGGCATGGCCTTCAGCATGATGACCAACCGGCAAAAGCAGAAATTCAAGGAAAATGCCGAGATGGACATGGCCCACGGCGTGGCGGGCCTGGGACGTTTTCGCGTCAACATTTTCCAGCAGCGCGGCAACGTGGGCATGGTGCTGCGGGTGATTCCCACCAAGATCCGCACCCTCGAAGAGCTCTATCTGCCGCGGGTCATCGAGAAGATTTGCCAGGAGTCTCGAGGGATGATCCTGGTGACGGGCACCACGGGCAGCGGCAAGACGACGACTTTGGCCGCCATGGTGGACCGCATCAATTCCACCCGCACCGACCATGTGATCACCATTGAAGATCCCATCGAGTTCCTGCATCGGGACAAGAAAGGGTTTGTCAACCAGCGTGAAGTGGAAGTGGACACGGCCAACTTTGGCGGAGCTTTGCGCTCCGCCCTGCGCCAGGACCCGGATGTTATTCTGGTGGGCGAAATGCGCGACCTCGAAACCATCCACACGGCGCTGCTGGCGGCGGAAACAGGCCACTTGGTCTTATCGACGCTGCACACCCTGGACGCCACGGAAACGATTCAGCGCATCATCGCGGTTTTTCCGCCTCCCGAACAAAAACAAATCCGATTGCTCCTGGCCAGCACGCTGAAAGCCATCATCTCCCAGCGCCTGATCCGGAAATCCGACGGCATCGGCCGCGTCCCGGCGGCGGAAATCCTGATCGCCACGGAATACATTCGCGATTGCATCATTAACCCCGAGAAGACCCGGCTGATCCGCGAGGCCATCGCCTCGGGCGTCTCCCAATACGGCATGCAGACGTTCGACCAGTCGATCTACGATCTGTATACGAAGGGCCTGATTACCCTGGAAGATGCTCTGCTGTACGCATCGAACGCCGACGAGTTCAGGCTTCGCATCGGGGGCATTCGCACCACCGCAGACGCCGCGCGGGACGAAATGGAAAGAGCCAGCCAGGTGGACCGCTTTGCAACGTAAAAGCGCACCCGCGAATCCCCTGCAAACAGCGCTCGCCATGCTGGCGCGGCGGCCCTACTCCGTCGCCGGGCTTCGCCGCGCCCTCGAAAAGAAGTTTCCCTCAAGCGATCTCACTGACGTCATCGCGCGCCTCCGCCAGATCGGCTACCTGGACGACAAGAAGTTTGCGGAAAGTTACGCCCTGTCGCTTGCCCAGAACCGTTCCTACGGACCTTACCGAGTCCGGCGCGAACTCAAAAGCAAACTGCTGGACTACGACGTGATCGACGCTGCCGTGGAAAAGGCTTTTGAGTCCGTGAGCGAGCGCACACTGCTGGAACGGGCCGTTGACAAGAAAATTCGCACCCTCCGAAAACCCTTGACCCGCCCCAAACTCGCCTCCCTTTGCCAAAGCCTCATTCGCCGCGGCTTCCGCGCTGATGATATTATGAAAGTGGTCCGCTCACGGCCGGAGCTCACACCCGGCGCCAAGGATTTTGACTTGGCGGGCTTGGAAGAAGACGAACGCAACTGAAAATTATGAATTATGAATTCTAAATGCTGAGGCAGACATAGGACTCGCATGGCGCACGAGCCGCTAAGGGCTCCTTAGTGAACAACCCAAAGGACATCCAGAAACGCTCTTTGGAATACTCATTACGCGCTGTCAAATTGTATGAGTATCTTCAAGAGCACCGTAAAGGGGCTGGCTGGATTTTAGGAAAGCAATACCTGAGAGCGGCAACTTCGATCGGCGCCAATGTGGAAGAAGCACAAGCTGGTGAGAGCCGCAGGGATTTTATCCACAAGCTAGGGATAGCTCAAAAGGAAGCGCGGGAGAGCATTTATTGGCTTCGCGTGCTTGCTGAGTCTCAGATCGTGCCAAAGCAGCGGATTGAATCCCTGATGCGCGAAACCGAAGAACTGCTCAACGTTCTCACTTCGATCATTCTCAATACGAAGCTAAGGGGCGCAACCCGAAAGAGCGGCGATAATTCATAATTTATAATTCATAATTGAGAGTTAAGCTCAGAACATGAACTCAAACGAAATAAGAAAACGGTTTTTAAAGTTTTTTGAAGAACGCGGCCACCGCGAGGTGCGCTCCGCGTCGCTGGTGCCGGCGAACGACCCGACACTGCTCTTCACCAACGCCGGCATGAACCAGTTCAAAGACGTCTTCCTGG
>JAJYHU010000028.1 GCA_021784615.1 Acidobacteriota bacterium
ACCCAGATGCTGTCGGTGTACTCTCCGCCATCGTCGATGCCAATATGGTTTGTGAAAAGAAACCAGGTGCTATTGGATGATTCAAAATAAAGCGCCGAGTTTTCAACCTGCTGATCCGGCGGCAAGATCGGCTCGGGGTCGAGCTGCCACGCTCCATCTAAATCCTTTGTCCGAGCGATCGAAAGAGTCCTCTTCAGTCGCTTGCCGTGATAGGCCGCGGCGCTGAAAAACATAAGATATTCCTGCCCCTGTTGGACGATCTGGCCGGGGCTGGCCGTATCCGCATAGTAGGTTCCCGGCTTGGTTCGGAACGGAACTACATTCTTCTGCTTTATCCACGGCCCGTCCGGGTGTCTGCTCCTGGCGGCGAGAGTGAAATAGGGAACCGCTGGGATCCTATTGGGCGGTGGAGTTGTGGTTCGTGATCCGACATAAAACATGTGCCACCACGGGCTGTCGAATACCGTCCATGGTGAAGTAGCGGTACCTGCATCGTCTTCACCCGGCGCGCCCAGGCTGAGCACCGGGCCCTTCAGGTTCCAATGGTGCAAATCGGTACTTGTTGCCAGACAAGCCCGCCAACCGGTGGAACCAGCCCCATCGTAATACAGGTAGTAGGTGCCACTCGCCTGGAAGCAGATTGCTTCACGCGCTCCAAGATAATCGCATCGATTCGGCCCATTTCCGTGCCGAATGATCGGGGCCGCATCGAATGCATTGAGACGAAGCGTAGCTTCGGGCCGGCCGTCTGGATACGATTTGCGTATGGATCTGCTGCTCCACATGGATTCTGCGTCTGTCCCGGCAACGCACATGCTGGGCGAGGAAAGAGCGCAGGCAGCTAAAGCCTGAACGAAGATTCTCCTGGACGTCACAATGTTGGGCCTTTCTTACAATCGATCAGTTGCGAGCATACGATGTCCCAGACATTTTCCCAACGACTCCACCCACCGTCCGCGAAGGAGAACTTTTCTTACGGGGATCTTGTGGGCACGCAACGTGTTCAAGCCCGGCTACGAGCCTTGCCGGTCACGCGCGGAACCAGTTCGGCGGAATGCGCAAGGATGAAGCGGCGAAAGGCTCCTGCATTGCCAGTCGGCTCCGGGCCTGTAGGATACGCCAGAGAGAACATACGCGACAATCGAAGCTCCTTCACGTGCGCAAGCCGAAGCGTGCCGAGAGCAAGTTGGTTACGCACGGCCCAGCGGGATACGAAGGTGACGCCCAGGCCCGCTTCCACGGCACTGAGCAAACCCTCGGTTGAATCGAGTTCCATCGTCGTCTTCATGTCCTTCTTTTTGAGGCCGGCCTTGGCGAACGCGCCTTCGACGACGCGGCGCGATCCCGAGCCGAATTCACGCATTAACAAAGGCGCTCCCTTGAGCGCGCTCACTTCTATCTCGAGATCGGCCCATTCATGGCTGGCTGGAACGACCAGAACCATCTGATCCTCCATGAAAGGTTCAATGTGAACATCCTTGCGCAACCCCGGGCCTTCAATCATCGCCAGTTGAATGCTGCGGGTGGCGAGAGCGGCAAGTACTTCATCCGTATTGCCGCTCATCGCCGTCAGTTCCACGCGAGGATTCTCGCGAAGGAATGCGGCAACAAGATTCGGCAGGAGATATTGTCCGATGGTTTGCGACGCCCCCAGCGCAAGCTTTCCCGCCTGCTGGCCACCCGTGCTGGCCACCACCTCGTAGGCTTCGTCGGAGATTGCTTTCAATTTCTTTGCATACGTCAGCAGAGATTTTCCCGCGGGAGTCAGGGTTATGCGGCCGCCGGTCCGGTCGAACAGGGGAATCCCATACTCATCCTCAAGGGTCTTGATTTGCTGCGTGATGGCAGGTTGCGTCAGGAAAAGTTCTTCCGCGGCGCGACTGAAGTTGAGGTGTTGCGCGACGATTCGGAAAATCTTGAGCCGGAAATTCTCCATCCCTATTTCGTCTCAGTTTGGTGTTGTCAGGTTCGCCAAAGGTTGTGGGTGCCCTTGCCTCGGCAACAGGCCTGCTTCACGATTGTCGCAGAACGGCGCGAATCAGGCCCATCGCGCCAGAGGTTCGCGGCGACTGCGGGTATAAGGAAGAGGAATCCGCGATAAGTACTTCCTCTTGGACTCGCACGGTCATCCCTAAGAGACTAGAAGCTGGAGGAATTTTGAATCCGAAGACAATCTTTTTTCTGGGGCTGATTCTGAGCGCCACAGGAGTGGTGTCTCCAGCGTTCGCATTGCTGGCAGGGATTGCTTACGGTTTCAGTTTCCCTCATCCCTATCAGCTGGATAGCAGAAATTTGTCGCACTTTTTATTGCAGGCGGCGGTCGTCGCACTTGGTTTCGGGATGAACCTGCGCCAGGTGATTCATGCCGGCCGGGCGGGATTTTTCTACACGGCGATCAGCATTTCCGTCGCAATGCTTCTTGGCTGGGGTCTGGGACGCCTGCTGGGCGTAACCAAGAAGGCATCGTTTCTAATCACGGCTGGGACTGCAATTTGCGGCGGAAGCGCCA
>JAJYHU010000127.1 GCA_021784615.1 Acidobacteriota bacterium
TCTGACTCAGAATTGCTCGCCCGCCAGATTACCGGGCAATATAAAGTGAAGAATCCAGACCTTAAGATTCTTCACGAGCGCGCCCGGAGACTGATCGAACAGTTGGATTCGTTCTCCATCCAACACGTCTTGCGGGAGAAAAACCGCGAAGCGGACCGCCTGGTAAACGAGGCCCTTGACGCGGGCGAGGCCAAAAAGGCGTCGTCGGCTCCCGATCCCCCAACGCCGCAATCTCTCGCAACTTCGGCCACTTGTCGTCAAGGCGTTTTGAAGCTCGACCAAGCGCTTCCGCTTGCTGAGGGCAAGGAAATTAGCGTGGAAATTCGCCGCAGAAAGTAGCCTTCATCGCACAGCCACTCCCCTACTCCACGATGCGGCGCGGTTTACCCTACAAAACCCTTCCTTTCTTAGGCATCGGAGCTACGGCAGTGGTTCTACCCGCTCAAATTCGGGGTAAACGCGCCGAAATATGCAGCATTGACAAATGTTCAATTAAAGGTTACTTTAAGTAGGTAGTAGTGGGGGGGAAGGCTCTTTTTTAGGGGAATCACACTCGATCAGGTCGTTTGGATTGATTAATAGATTCGAGACGGGCGAACCCATCGCCATGCCACCCCAGGAACGGTTGCTCACGCAGGTTGCCTCTGTACATGAGGAGGCGTCCATCATCAACCAGCCCTCGAAGTACGTCCCCAGTTTCAGTTTGCTCGATGCAAGTCCTGCGGAGCGGAAGCGCCGCTGGCTGGCGCTGGGGGTTAGTCCCGCCCTGGAAGCTATTGCCATTGCAGCAGTGGTTTGGGCTCTGATGGAGATGCCTCACCAACCTGAAATCAAGTTTCTCAAGCAGCAGGCCTTGATATTCCGCCTGGCGACTCCGCCTCCTCCGGCAAAACATGCCCCCATGGTGCTAAAGCGACCCCTCATGGCGCACCTGGAGGCTGCGCCGGTGGTGCCGACAGTGCGGCGGACGGAAGTTCCCAAGCCAGAGCTTCAACATCTCCAGGCTCCGAAAATCACCGAGCCTAGAATTGTACTTCCCAAGCCTGCGCCCGCACCCCCGACATTTGCCGCGGTTCAAAGGCCGCGCCTGCCCCTGAGGCGGCGGTTCGCGCCGGTAAAGACCGGCTCTTTTACGCCCGGCAGCGCCGCCCCAGGCACTGTCCATCGTCCGCTGCGAGAGGTCCAAACGGGAGGATTCGGCGCCGCCAACGGCATCCCGGGCAATCCCCAAGAAAACAGTCACACCAAAATTGCCAGCCTTGGATCGTTCGATCTGCCGTCGGGACTGGGGCATGGAAACGGAACGGATGGAACGCGGGGGATTCGCGGCACGGTGGCTAGCGCGGGGTTCGGCAACGCCGTCGGGAGCGCGCGAGGCAATTCTGTGCCGGGCAGCATCAAGCACAGCGGCTTCGGCAGCGCCGTGGATGGCCATGAGAATGGCTCCCCGGCCGGCTATGTTCGCCAAGGCGGCTTTGGCAGCGTCGTAGCCGGTGCAACCGCGCCTAAAACGCGCGCCGTCGCAGACGCGGCGTTCAAGCCGGTCGTCATCCTGTCCAAACCCAATCCCGTATATCCCGCGGAGGCGCGGAAGCTCCATATTGAAGGCGACGTGATTTTGAGCGTAGTCTTTGAAGCTTCCGGGAAGCTGGACGTTTTGAGCGTCGTCCAGGGTCTCGGCCATGGCATGGATCAGGCGGCGGTTCAGGCCGCGGAAAACATTCGCTTCAAGCCTGCGGAGCGCGACGGCCGTCCGGTAAACTCGGCGGCTAGGGTGCACATCATCTTTCAGTTAGCATATTAATTCGTGGGTCCGGGGGAAAAACATGAAGGCAGCAAAGCAAATTCTGGTTGTCCTGGCTGGAGTGGTTCTGGCCAGCGGCGTCCCATTACGGGCGCAACCAGCAGCGCAGGAATCAAGCGTTGTCCGCGAGGCATTGAACAGGATCATAGCGCAGGAAAAGCAGATGGTGAAAACGTTCAGCACCTACAGCCCGCGCGTCGAAACCTACATTCAGGAAATCCACACCAACAAGAATGGCGTTTCGAGGATCACTGGCGATGATTATGCTTTGGGCCGTCTGCAAATTGACAAGGACGGTGTCGTCGAGCATTCCTTCCTTCCCCCTGAAACGGGAAACAAGATCTTAAGATCATTACTAATCTACAGGCCGATCCTTCGTATATTTTCCTTTGAACTGCAACCGGGTGGCTTTGCCGACCCCATTTTTGTCGATCCCCAGAATTTCGACTTGCAACATTACCAGTTCGAGTTCGTCGGCCGGGAATTTCTAGGAGATGTTCGTTGCCTGGTGTTTAACGTCAGGCCCCGTCGCCACACCGGCGTCAACGGGCTTTTTGAAGGACGCATCTGGGTGGAAGACCAGAATTACCACATCGTCCGCTTTAATGGGGATTACACCAAGCATGGCGACTTTGAATTCCACTTTGACAGCTGGCGGGAAAATCTCCAGCCGGGCGTATGGCTTCCGGTTTACGTCT
>JAJYHU010000025.1 GCA_021784615.1 Acidobacteriota bacterium
AAACTTGGGGAGTTCGTGAGGATCGTGAATGACATGAAAAACACGCTCCGCACACACCGTCAATGAACCAATCGCCCAAAGGATCAACAACTTATGGAAAACATTCGCCCTATTATTGTCCTGGATTTCGGCTCGCAGTACACGCAGTTGATCGCGCGGCGCATTCGCGAGATGCACGTCTATTCGGTGATTGTCCCCTGCCATCTGCCGTTTGATGATCTGGCAGGAATGAATCCCCAGGCGATCATTCTTTCCGGCGGGCCGTCGTCGGTCTATGATCCGGCATCGCCCACCTGCGACGACCGGGTCTTCCAAATGAAGGTTCCGATGCTGGGCATCTGCTACGGCTTCCAACTGATGGCCTACAAGCTGGGAGGCAAGGTGGAGCGCGCCGAGCGGCGCGAATACGGCTTTGCGCAGCTTGAGATTTCGCCGCCCAGCCAGATATTTTCCGGCCTGGAATCGCCGCTGCGGGTTTGGAACAGCCACGGCGACCATGTGGCGGAAGTGCCGCCGGGCTTTCGCGTTACCGGGCGCACGGAGAATGCCATTTCCGCCATTGAAAATCCAGAAGCCGGGATGTACGCGGTGGAGTTTCATCCCGAGGTGCGCCACACGGCCTCTGGCGCAGAGATCCTGCGGCGGTTTGTAGAAGGTGTCTGTGGCGCCGCGCCCAACTGGTATCCGCGGTCGTTTGTGGATGAGGCGGTGGAGCGGGTTCGGCGGGAAGTCGGGGATGAGCGGGCCCTGTGCGCGCTTTCAGGGGGCGTGGATTCCGCGGTGGCGGCCACGCTGGTGAGCCGCGCCATCGGCGACCGCCTGCTCTGCGTTTTTGTGAATAACGGCCTGCTGCGCAAGAACGAGTTCGAGGAAGTGACCGCGGCCCTGCGCAGCCAGGCGCACCTGAACGTTCGCGCCGTGGACCGTTCCGAGCGGTTTCTCACGCGGCTTGCCGGCGTCGTCGACCCCGAGCGGAAGCGCAAGATTATCGGCGAGGAATTCATTCGGGTGTTCGAGGAGGAAGCGCGGTCGAGCGGCCACCCGGCGTTTCTGGTGCAGGGAACCCTCTACCCGGACGTGATCGAGTCGGTCTCCGTCAAGGGTCCGGCCGCCACGATCAAGAGCCACCACAACGTGGGCGGCCTTCCGCCCGACCTGAAGTTTCGGTTGCTTGAGCCGCTGCGCGAGCTGTTCAAGGACGAAGTCCGGGAAGTGGGCAGGGCGCTCGGTCTCAGCGAAGAGATGGTTGGCCGGCAACCTTTTCCGGGGCCGGGACTGGCGGTGAGGATTCTGGGAGAGATCACCAAAGAGCGGATCAGGGTCGTCCAGGACGCGGACGCGATCGTCGAGCAGGAAATCCGGGGGGCAGGTCTCTACAATGAGCTGTGGCAATCCTTCGCCATTCTTCTGCCGGTATCGAGCGTCGGCGTAATGGGTGACGCTCGGACGTATGCCACCACCATCGCTTTGCGGGCGGTCACCTCCGACGACGGCATGACGGCTGACTGGGCGAAAATCCCCCCTGCCGTCTTCGAACGAATTTCCACGCGCATCGTCAACGAGGTCAGGGAAGTAAACCGGGTTGTCTATGACATTACTTCGAAGCCGCCGGGGACCATTGAGTGGGAGTGAAGAGACACTACCCCCTCCGTGCCATACGACCCCTCCGCCCTATGGAACGTGCAAACTCCTCAGCAAACGGTCTAGCGATTTGCGAGTTTCTGAGCCATGTAAAGCAGCAGCCGGCGATCCTGGTCGTTGATATGTCCGATCAATCGCTTGACCTTTTGGAAAAACCGCGAGTCGCGATCGGTCGGAACGTCCATGATCAGTTCTTCGGCGCTCTTACGCTGAGTCAGATTTTGGAGTTCCGGGGTTTGATCCCCGTCGTAGAACAGGGCATAAAGAGGGATCTCCAATGCCGCCGCCAGCCTCTCCATGGTTTCGAGCGAAGGCACGGTGTGCCCGTTCTCAACCCGGGAGATGTAGCAGCGCAGGAGCCCGGTACGCTTCTCAATGTCGCCTTGGGAAAGATTACGCTCCTCGCGCATCTTTCTTAGACGCGTTCCTATAATCATGCTGAAGATTCTTTCATAACTTGATAAACTAGTCAACAAAAATGTTCGGGATAAACAAATCCGCGAATGAAAGGCCGGGCTTTCCTGTAACCCGAAGCGGGCTGTCCTCGTCAATCAGTAGAGGAAAGCCGGGCCATGGACACTGAATGGAAGATTTGCGGCCAGATGCTCCGAGCGAGGCGGAATGGATCAGGCGTTGTCAGTCCGGCAATACAGAGGCGTTTACCCCTCTGGTCGAGACTTACGAGCGCCGGATCTTCCGCCTTGTCTTCCATCTGGTGAGACGCCAGGAGGATGTCGAGGACATCGTCCAGGAAGTCTTCATGAAAGCATTTGCGGCGATTTCGAGCTACAATTTCCAGTCGGCGTTCGGGACTTGGCTGAATCGGATTGCGGTCAACCACTGCTATGATTATTTGCGTCGGCGTCGTGTTTCACGCGTCAGTTATTTCTGGGAGATGTCGGAGGAGGGCCAGCGCGAAATCGAATCAACCGCCCGGAGCCCGGAACCAGGCGGCCTCAACAATGAAGAGTCCCTGGCGGTCGAGGAGTTCGTTTCCAAGCTGCTCGGGCGGGCCCCGGCTGAAGACCGCGTCATCCTGACGCTAAAGGAAATTGAAGAAAAGTCCGTGGAGGAGATTGCACAGATCTTGAATCTTAAGGTGAGCACGGTTAAAGTACGATTGCATCGGGCCCGCAAGAGGATGGTAAAGGATCTCAAGAAATGGCAGGAAGGACGGTGAGCCATGCGTTGTGACGTCGTCCGGGAAAGAATTGAAGAGGGTTTGGAATTGCCGGCGGGGATCAAAGCTCATTTGGAGGCTTGTTCGGGCTGCACGGATTATGCCCGCCGCTGGGAGCTTGTTCACGCAGGATTGGTGGCGCTTGGGAAGGAAGAACCGCCCCCGGCGTCGCCGGGTTTTGCGGAAAGGCTGGTCCGCCGGCTGGAAAGCGTCCGGGGAGACCCGCAGAAGTTTATTGTGGAGGCGGGCAGGCGCATGGTATACGCAACCCTGCTGGTGGCATTGATGTTGATCCTGGGTTTGGTGCTGCCGTCTTCAGGCCCGATGCGGAACTCCCAGGCTGCGCAGTCCTTCCTTTCTGAGCCCGAAATCGCTGCGATGTCTCCCGGCCAGATTATGGGAATTTCCGACGCTGCGCAGACACCCGACGCGGCGGCCAATCTGAACGGGCTAGGGGGGGCGCAGGTTAAATGAGCCGAAGAGCCTACCTCTACTTCCTGATCACCTTCCTGCTGGGAATTGTCGTGGGCGGCGTTGGCGCTTACAGCTATGGCTGGTATACGGGCCAATGGCGCCGGAAGTCCAGCCGGCATAACATCGTGGATTACTTGCAGCGCAAGCTGGAGCTTTCCGCGTCTCAGACTCAGCAGTTGCGGCAGATCGTCAGTGAAATGCAAACGAAAATGCGCGAGGTCCAGAAACAGGTTGAGCCTCAATTTCAGGCTGTAAGGGAAGAAGCCCGCGACCGCACAAAGGCGATCCTGAATCCGCAACAAACGGAAAAGTTCAATGAGATGGTGAAGCACTGGGACGAATGGAGAAAGAAGCATCCGCCGCCACCGCCGCACTAACTCTACAGGCCGGCCCTGCCCAAACGGCTGGCGGCAAAGGGCCCGGCCTCGTTCACGGTTATTCAACCGCGAGAACGCCCGAAAAAATAAATCAACTTAGCCCGCAGAGCTAGCCGGCCGCGCCGGCGGCTTCCACGCAGCCCTTTATTTGCCGGCGGAAGGCCTTGCGGCGGATGCGCGCGCAAGCGCCTGAGCGTGTGAAACCGCGATCGCCGCCATGTTGACAATTTCGTCGACCGTGGCGCCCCGTTGCAGGACGTGCACCGGTTTCGACAATCCCACCACAATCGGCCCCAGCGCTTCAGCTCCGCCCACCCGCAACATGAGTTTGTAGGCGATATTCGCCGAGTTGAGGTCCGGGAAAACCAGGACGTTCGCGCCGCCCTTAAGCGTGGAGAAGGGATAATCCTCCTCAATAATTTCCGGGACCACCGCCGTATCCGCCATCATTTCTCCGTCGACCATCATGTCGGGGCGCGCCTGCTTCACCAGCTCGGATGCGGTCCGGATTTTCTCCGATAGCGGGTGCCTGGTGCTGCCGAAATTCGAAAACGAAAGCATCGCGACGCGGGGCTCGTAGTTGAAATCCCGCGCCACCTCCGCGGCCAGAACGGCGATTTCCGCCAGATCCTCGGCGGTGGGCTCAATGTTCACGGTGGTGTCGGAGAAAAAATAGACCTGCTGTTTGGTGACGATCACGTAGACGCCGGAAACGCGCTGAATGTTTTCCCGCATCTTGATGATTTGCAGGGCGGGCCGGATGGTATCCGGGTAGTGCTGCGAAACGCCGGCAAGAAAACCCGCAGCGTCTCCCAGATGCACCATCATCGCGCCGAAATAATTGGGGTTCAGCATCTCCTCGCGCGCTTCACTGAGCGTGACGCCGTGGCGCTGGCGAAGCCGGTAAAACTCTTCGACATAGGCCTCAAAGCGCGGAGAGAGCGCCGGCTCGATAACCTGGGGATGGAAGTGGCCCATCCCCAGATCTTGCAGCTTTGCCTCAATCACCTTGGGCTGCCCGATCAGAATCGGCTCGGCGATCCTCTCTTCATTCAGCTGGTAACTGGCTCGGAGGATTTTTTCGTGCTCGCCCTCGGAAAAGACGATCCGCCGGGGATCCGCCTTGGCGCGCTGGCGGACGCTCTGCATCACCTGGTAGGTGCGCCCCATGCGCCGGGAAAGCTGCTCGCGGTACTCTTCAAGGTCGACCTTGATCCGCGCGACTCCGCTTTCGATGGCGGCCTGGGCGACGGCCGCCGATTCCCAGATCAGCACGCGCGGGTCAAACGGTTTGGGAATAATGTATTCCGGCCCAAACCGCAACCGGCTCAAACCATAGGCGCGCAGCACCGCATCCGGGACGTCCTCTTTGGCCAGGGCCGCCAGCGCCCGGGTGGCGGCGATTTCCATTTCCTGGTTGATGGTGCGCGCCCGCACGTCGAGCGCGCCTCGAAAGATGAACGGGAATCCCAGAACGTTGTTTACCTGGTTGGGATCGTCGGAGCGGCCCGTTGCCACGATCGCGTCGGGGCGGGCCTTCTTGGCCTCGTCGTAGGTAATCTCCGGGACAGGATTGGCCATGGCAAAAACGATGGGACGCTCCGCCATGGACCGCAGCATCTCCGGCGTCACACATTTGCCGACGGACAGACCCACAAAAACGTCCGCGCCCTCCATCGCTTCCGCGAGCCGGCGCTTCGAGGTCTCGACGGCAAAGCGGGAGTTGTAAGGATTCATGCCGCGCGTCCGGCCCGCGTAGAGGACCCCATCGACGTCACAGAGGATGATATTTTCCTTTCTCACCCCCAGGCGCACGTAGTGCTGAGCGGTCGCCAGGCCGGCAGCCCCTGCTCCATTAAAAACCACCTGCACTTTGGAAATGTCCTTGCCGGCCACCTCCAGGGCGTTCAACAGGGCGGCGCCGGAAATGATGGCCGTGCCGTGCTGGTCATCGTGCATCACCGGAATGGACATGGTCCGGCGCAGCTCTTCTTCAATCACAAAGCACTCCGGGGCCTTGATGTCTTCCAGGTTGACGCCGCCAAAGGTCGGCTCGAGAAGCTGGCACAACCTGATGATTTCGCGCGGGTCTTCGGAGTTCACTTCCAGGTCGAACACATCGATGTCCGCAAAACGCTTGAACAGGACTCCCTTGCCTTCCATGACGGGTTTTCCCGCCGCGGCGCCGATGTTTCCCAGGCCCAGCACCGCCGTGCCGTTTGAAACCACGGCGATCAGGTTGCCGCGGGCGGTGTACTCAAAACTGAGGTCGGCGGATTTCGCAATCTCCAGGCAGGGCTCGGCGACGCCTGGCGTGTACGCCAGGCTCAAATCCCATTGCGTGCGGCAGGGTTTTGTGGGAACGACCTCGATTTTGCCTTTGCGGCCCTTGGAATGATAGTCCAGGGCGTCTTGCGGCCGGTTCTCCATCTCTTCAGTCTCAAGTCAGCATGCGGATTTAATGGCGGCCGGGCAATCCGGTTCCAGGCGACGTTCGCCTACTTCCTTGTTACCAGTTGCCGAAGCGAAAAACAAGGCCTGCGGAAATCCGCGTTTCATTCTGGCTGTTAGGGTTGAACTGGGCGCGGATGTAGTCCACCTGGATCAGGCGCAGCCAGAGATGGCGCGATACGCTGACATTGACGCCCCCGCCGAGGCCCATCCCAAAGGCGTTTTCGGATACCTTGGCGACCG
Organism: Acidobacteriota bacterium; assembly: GCA_021784615.1. Lineage (GTDB taxonomy): Bacteria > Acidobacteriota > Terriglobia > UBA7540 > UBA7540 > JAMCXS01. Next base: position 6,367 of record JAJYHU010000025.1, read on the forward strand.
CATCTCCGGCGGGAACGATAGCTTCTCCGTGCACGGTTCCGAACAAGGCATGAACGTAGGGGTGAAATTTGGGCAGCGCCAGCGTGAAGCGCGGACCGTAAAGTGCCATGAACTGCGGCACGTAGAAGGTGCGCCGTTCGTGGGAAGCCGCGGCGAGACGCCATAATGATCGCTCAAGTCCGCTTCCGCGCCCCACGGACCGAGCAGATGAAGGTACGCTGAGCCTTCCCATCCGTTCGAACTCGATCCGATGCCCGAAGGGGCTCCGTTCAGTCCAAGATGGGAATATCCGCCAAACAACTCAACCTGGCTGAACGCCTTGGGCACAGAAGCCACGGCGAGGAAAAACACGATGGAGAAGAGAGTGAGAAGTTTTCGCATAAGGGATTGTTCTCCTTCCGGTTCGGGATTGAGAATCCAAGTATCATGACAGCGTCCATGTAAAATCCCCCCTCCATGCCGCTTTCTAAGCTTTGATGTCACAGCGTTCCAGCCGGTTGCCAAAACCAGGCGCCATGCCGTTCGTGCTGGAACCCGCCGTTGAATCTCGGGCGCTGGCCGTTATGCAGTGATCTTCTTCATGATTTCGGCAGCCTCCGCACCTTCCATGACCGGGAGTCGCGGCGAATCGCAGTAAATCCTGCCAGCGGCCTACCCACTTATAGAGCGCTTTCGCGACGCTTGTTTCGGCGAGGACGTATCCCATTCCGGACCCGTGCCAGCGCCCCAGCATTTTGACGCTTTCGGGCGGCGCGCCCCCTGTCTCAAGAACAAGAAATCGCGCGGTGGCTAATTTCTGGTGGCGGGATTTGTCGGCCAAGTGACCATGAATTATATTGTGTTTCCTCTTCCGTCAAATGAGATGGGCCGAATGTTGCTCCAAAGAAATACTTAGCGGTGAAGATGGTTCGGAGCTTGATCGTAGATAAGATCTATTCATGCCCGCAAATCCGATCCAGCCGGGAAGGGAATCGCCTGCCGGGCGCCGGCTCGCTTAGAAGGGAATATCATCGTCGGTGATTTCGCCCTCGGCCGGGGGCTCAGGCACGGCGCGTTCTTCAGAGGCGTGCGCCGAGGCGCGTTCTTGAGGCGCATGGGAGGCGCCGGCTCGCTCAGAGTCGGCCCGGGACCCCAGCATCTGCATGGTGCGCGCGACAATTTCATACGCCGTGCGCTTGTTGCCGGAGGGGTCTTCCCACTGGCGGCTCCGAATGCTGCCTTCGATGTAGACTTGCTTGCCCTTGGTGAGATATTCGCCGCAGATTTCCGCCAACTTGCTCCAGGCGACGATGTTGTGCCATTCGGTACGCCGCTGCTGCTCTCCGTTGCGGTCTTTGAACGATTCGTCCGTGGCCAGGGAGAACTTGGCTACGGGACTTCCGTTGGGGGTGTATTTGATCTCCGGATCCCGTCCGACCCGGCCAATCAGAATAACTTTATTGATCGAACCTGACATAAGAACCTCGCTATTCTGTGCGATGTTATGAATCTGCCGCCACGGGCTCGTGATGAGCCTGTTAGCGTTTGCGGCGGACGCGGACAATAATTCCCAGCCGCCGGAGGCGCTGGATTGCCAGGTCGGCTTCGTGCGATTGGGGACGCCGTTCAACCAGGGAGCGCAATTCCTGAATGCCTGCGGCGCGCTGCCCGTTTTCAAGCAGGGCATAGCCTTTTTTGAGCTGCGCGGCGGCCGACTTGTTGCCGTTCGGATAGCGCTCAATGCACTTGTCGTATTCCTTGATTGCGTGGGTATAGTCGCCGTTGTTGTAATAGCATTCGGCGATGTAGTACTGCGCGTTGGAGGCTCGCGCCGACGTTCCGTAATATTGCAAATACTCTTGAAATCCTTGAATGGCCAGAGCGTACTGCCCGCCGTTAAAGCTGCTCAGCGCAGAGCTATAGAGAGAATCGGGATCGGGAATGCTGGGCGCGGCAGGGGCGGCGGCATTGGGAGCTGCTCCGGGAGCGGCTTGTCCGGGCGTTCCCGCGGGGGCGGTTCCGGGAGCGGGCTCGGGTGGCTTATTCAGCGTCTGGATGATGTTCTGCGTTTGGCTCACCTGGTCGCTGAGCTTGCTCAATTGCGCTTGCGCCTGGTCCAGGCTGGCGCTGAGAGCCTGGATCTGGCTGGTCATCGAATCCAGTTTATTCGCCGACGAGGCCAGATTCTGGCTGGCGCTCTTTTGCAGGTCCGCCATCTCGGACCTCATCTGGCTGACGTTGCTGGCAGTTTGCTGGACCAAGGTGCGCAGAACCGCGTCCTGTGCTGCGACGGTGTTTTGGAGGTTCTGCACCATCTGCTGCAACGTGTCAATTTGTTGCATCATTTGGATGATTTCCCGGCTGACGCCGAAAGCCGGTGAGGAAGCGAACGCACACAACAATACGACCGATAGGATTGTCAGAAGATGCTTTTTCAAAGCCGTTTCAACCTCGCGCAAACAGATTGTAAACGCTTTCGAGTCTAACCTTAACGCATTGCTTGGGTCAACCATGAAGCTTGCCGGGCGGGAGGAAAGCGTTGAACTTCCGCGCAGTCCGCCGCCCTGCTTAAGCGAAGGCGCTTGAGAGAGCGCCCGATGGGGGTTCCAAGGATGGCGTGATTTCAGAACAAGGGGAACCGGGAGCTCCGTGGGGAACTCCCGGCAAGTCCTTGAGACGACTACTTCAGTACAAGATGAGCCCTGCGGTTTTTCTGCCAGCAGGCTTCGTTGTTTTCCGTGCAGAACGGGCGGTCTTTCCCGTAGGAGATGGTCGTGATGCTGGACGCCGAGACGCCCAGGTTCACCAGAAAGTTCTTGGCGGCCGTGGCGCGACGGTCTCCCAGACCGAGGTTGTATTCTTCGCTGCCGCGATCATCGCAGTGTCCTTCAATCACGAAGTTGATGCTGGGATGCGCGCGCAGGAAGTTGGCATCATCCGTCAACGTTTGCTGAGCGTCGGGACGGATGTTCGACTTGTTGAAGTCGAAGAAAGCGTCCTTGATGTTCTGCTCGAACAAGGTTTCTTCCGAGACTGCCGGAGGAGCCGAAGCGGCCGGCGCCGGGGGCGGGCCGGTAACGGTGACACGGGCCTCGGCATTGCTGGTGCCGCCGGGACCTTTCGCCGTTAGGGTGTAGGTGGTCGACTCTTCAGGAGATACGCTGGTCGAACCATTGGGCTGAACTTTGCCGATGCCGGGCTCAAGATCAAGATCTGTGGCATTTTCCGACGTCCAACTCAGCGTGACAGATTCACCTTTTTGAATGGTGCTCGGTTCCGCTGTAAGATTTACCGTTGGAGCAGACGCTGCGGCGGGCGGGGGTGGGGGCGGCGGGGGCGCCACTTTCTTCTTGTGGCACGACGCCGCCAGAATAACAACACCGAGAATACCTGCGAGAAGCGCGAGTTTGCGTTTCCGCTGTTGCATGCTACATCCTCCTTGTTTTGTGCGGGAGTTCTTGTGTTCCCGATGAAACGATTGTGATTATGTTTAACAATTCAATTGGAACTGATCTACCAACTTCTTTCATTCCCGATAAGAGACACTAGAACCAACAGTTTATAAAACCCTAAATGCTAACACTAAACAAAAATAAAAAACAGACCCTTGGCGTGCCAAATCACGGAAAATTCCGCCGGGATTAGCCGGTCGTAACCTGAAGGGCTAATTCGACCAGTTGGGGTTCCAGTTTTTCCCCACGGTTGTCAGTTCCTTGGGGTCGGACCCATCCGCCAGCATTGTCCAGATTTGGCGCGTGCCCGTCCGTGTGGACTCAAAGGCGATGTGCCGTCCGTCCGGAGACCACGTGGGGTGCTCGTTCCTCCCCGCATTATGCGTCAACTGGATAATACGCCCTGTTGCAATCTCAATGACATAAATATCCCACTCGCCCGTTTCCGTAACCCTCCACGCGAAGGTGATAAAGAGTCCGTTCGGTGACCAGGAAGGCGCCTCGGCGTCGCCGCCCGCCGTGATCAGCCGCCGGAGGTTCGTGCCGTCGGAGTTCATGATATAAATTTGCGGAGCGCCGCTGCGGTCTGAAACGAAGGCGATTTCATTCCCGGTTTTAGGGTTCCAAACCGGCGAGATGTCGACTCCGGATGAAAACGTAAGCCGTTGGAGATTCAAGCCGTTGCGGTCAGAAACATAGATTTCCGGGTCGCCGCCCATGCTGGAACAAAAGGCAATCTTCTTGCCGTTGGGCGACCAGGCCGGCGTTGTATTCAGCCCCCGATAGTGCGGGAAGGGAATGCGGCGGTTCGTCAGCAGCGAAAAGATGTAGATTTCCGGATTGCCGCTCGAGTAACTCGTAAAGGCCAGATCGGAATTGTTCGGGGACCAGCGCGGCGTCAGGCACAGCGAATGATAATTGGTGATCGGGTGCTGATTGTAGCCGTCGTAATCCATCACCCAGATTTCCGGATAGCCGGTCCGGTTGCTGACAAAGGCGATTTTGGTCAAATTAATCCCCGGAATGCCGCCGCCCAGCACCTGAATGATCTCGTTGGCAAATCGGTGCGCCGTATCGCGGGCAGCGAGTACGCTCATTGTCGCGACGTACCGTTTTTGGAGCACGGCGGGGTTTGAAGTGTTGTGAACGTCAAACAGCCGCGCCGTGACGACGAGGTTGTTGTTGATGGTTTCCGCGTAGCCGAAGGCCAGCATCTGGGCGGAAGCGGGAGCGCTGCTCCAGGCGTTGTAGTCAACGTCCTGGGGTTCCTGGGGGATTTTCAAGGGATAGAGGCTTTTGCTGACCATATCCAGAATCCCGGAATTGTCCAGGTCGTCCCACAGCACCTTGTTAAAGACCTGCGTCAGGTTGACCAGACTCTGTTCAGTTGAGCGGGGAGCGAAGTCGGGGACGGCGATGCGGACCCGCGATTGGCCCATGTTGATTCCGGTGCGGAACCAACCCTGGCATTTCGCCACTTGCGCGTGGCCCAGAAAAGTTGAAAGAAAGGCGGCAATCAGAAGAAGCTTAGCGTGTCGTTTTTTCATGGGTCAAATGATGCTCTATCTTCCTCAAAAGATGTCTTGTGCTCTGAATCAGCTTCGCAGCGCGGTTCAGCGCTTGTAGTCAAAGTAAAACTCTACGGACACTTGATTCCCCGAATACTCCGGAGGAAGCGGCGTCACGGGGCTTGACGCCAGGACGGCCCGCAGGGCGGAACGGTCCACTTCCGGGATGCCGCTCGATTGGGTCACGTGGGCGTTGGTAATCGTGCCGTCACGCTCAATATCGAAATCCACGTAGACGCGCGGCGCGCTCAAAATGCTGGGACTCACCGTGGAAAGCAGCCAGTTGCTGCTGATGCGGTTCCTCACCGCCTGCACGTACCATCCGAAGCGATCGCCGAAATCGCCTTTGTTGATGGCGATGCCCGCTTCACCCGCGGACGTCGTCACCGTGCTGTAGCTCATCATCGGCTTGCCGCCCTGGCCGAAAGGAACGGCGTTCGGCGGGGGCGCGATCGGCTCTTTCTGAATTCGCGTATTGACGCGGATTTTCTCCTGCTTGGGTTTGACGGCCTCTTTGAACTTCGGGATCTTTTCCAAATTGGGCGAGGGCGGCAGCTTGGGAATAGGTTCGGTTTTGTATAGGCCCGGACTTTCAACCGCAACTTTGCTGGGAGTCACCAGATGCGGGCTGGGGAGCGGAACGCCGGGCAGGGAAGCGACGGCATTCACGTGGATGGCGCTGCCTGTATTCAAAGATGTTCCCCAGCCTTTCCCCAAACGGGATCCCCAAAGCACATAGACAACCGCCACCACCACCAGGAGCACGTGAAAGATGATCGAGGCGAGCAGCGGGCCGCGGAGACTCTCACGGCCGTCGGACGGTATTGTAAATGTTGCAGCGCCCATGGCTCAATGGTGATGCTCCCCGGCTCACGTCCGGGTTAAGTCTTTCCCTTGGTGTCAAGAGGTTCGGTGAC
>JAJYHU010000254.1 GCA_021784615.1 Acidobacteriota bacterium
CGGGATTCGAGACTTTTGCGCAAAGAAACGAATCCATCTTTCTGACCTGATCGGCAAGCTAAAAACACCTGAAGCAATTCCGGCCGAGGCCTACTAAACTCAAGCTCTATTAAGAGGATCGAGAGCGTTGGGACAAGGGCTAAAGCGAGGATCGGGAGTCTGTTTCAGCCTTGGGATGCGAATTCAGTGAAGGACGATGGAGGAGATGACCCGCTCCGCGGGGCAATTCCCGCCAGCTTTCAAGGTCGAACTCCGCGACGATCGGCAAATGATCCGAAGCCACCATCGACTTGCGACTGCGGTAGCGGTCCAGGCGCTTGAGCGTCAAACCCTGGTCGAAGTAAATTTGATCGAGGCGGAACAACGGCAGCACGCCCGGATAGGTCCGGCAACACCCGGCGCGAACCCGGCGGCCGGAGTTGCCAAAATGCGCGGACAGCAGGCGAGTTGCAAGGCCCGGAAACCATTCGTTAAAATCACCCAGGACGATCCGCGCTCCGGTTAGTTCCCGGTTGCGAAGAATCCGCCCACTCACCAGGCTCCTGGCCTGCTCCGAGCGCTCATGATAAGCGGTGCCAAGGTGAACGTTGAAAAGATGCAGCAGCCGTCCGCCGCCAAGCTTCACGTCCACGCGCAAAACGCCGCGCGGCTCGCGCCCGCGAGCGGTAATGTTGTAGTTCCAGGAATTCAAAACCGGAAAGCGCGACAAAAGGAGGTTTCCGTAGTCCGCCCCGTTGTGATCCCGGTTACGGCCAAAGACGGAATGATAACCACGCCCCTCCGCCACCTGCCGGGCATGATCTTCTTCACGTCCGTCCCGCTGCCCCACAACTTCCTGCAGCGCCACAATGTCGGCATCGAGTTCGCCCAGAACGTCGCCAATCCTCTCCGGACGCACCCGGCGGTCCACTCCCCGGCATTTGTGGATGTTGTAGCTGGCGATGCGAAGCTTCTTCGCGGCGCCCTCGCTCATACTTGTCGACAAATCCTTGTCCTGACTCGGAATCACCATGTTATTTTAGATGCTTTTGGGCGGCCAACCGTTACCCCAGCGCCAGTCCAGCATTCCGCGCAAGGGCTCAGGACCCTTTCGACGACGTTCGCGGAGCTGCGTCGCGATCTTTTGCACCATGCTTTTTCGGATATCGGAGCCGCAAGCTTTGCACCAGCAGAGTAATTGCGATCCATGAGCACAATACAGCCATCGCCGTTGCAACCACCCGGGGCAGAAAAATCGCGACGGCAATAAATCCCACCAAGGCCAAACTGCTTGAAAGCATCAAGGAAGCTTCGGCCGGACCCAGCACGCGGCGGTTGACGATGGCCGCGCCCACCACGTTTCCAATTCGCAGAACTCCTTTGGCAGCCCAGTTGGCGCTGCCCCGCGCCGCCCCTCGCGGCCGCGACCGCAAACGGCGCGGAGCGACGGGCCGAGCGCGCCGCTTGCTGGTCAGGACAATTTCGGTTGAGCGGCTGAGATCGTCAAGGTACATCATCTGCATCTCGGTCGCAAAACCTTCGTCCTCTATCACCACATCGAGTTCCCAATTGCCAAGCCAACTGGCCAGGTTCAGATTGGTCGATCCAACGCGCGCCCAGCGTCCGTCGGCCACCGCGGTCTTGGCGTGGAGCATCGGCCCGTTCCATTCAAAGATCCGCACGCCGGCCTCAATCAGGGTGCGATAGCCGGCGCGGGAAACGGCCCTGACAACCGGAACGTCGCCCGCCCGCGGCAGCAACAGGCGAACGTCCACGCCATCGGCGGCCGCCGAGCACAGCCCCTGGACGTAAGAAGAAGTCCCCACAAAGTAGGCATCGGTCAGCCAGATGGATTCCCGGGCCAGCGCCGCGATCAACTGATCGAGCCGGTACACTGCGAGCGTACCGGGACGGCTGGGGATAATCCGCAAGCTGATCGTCCCGGCTGTCCGGTCCGTAACGTCGGATACGAACTCGTTTGTGGGTATGGGCGCGCCGCACTCCTCCCAGGATGCGGCAAACGCCCGTTCGACATCCGGCACCGCAGGCCCTTCGATTTCAACGCCCGTATCGCGCCAGGGAGCGATCCCGCGCTCCGGATAGCCCGCCCACCGGCGGCCCACGCACAAGCCGGTCACGAAGGCAATCCGGCCGTCCACAATAATGGATTTCCGGTGATCCCGGCTGAGCCATCCGAAGGCGCTGTCGAAGCGGGGCGGATTGAAGCAGCGAACTTCGACGCCGGCGCGGCGCGGCGGCTGCCAAAAGTTCCACCAGGTATGCCCCAGGGCCCCCATCCAATCATAGATGACGCGAACGCGAACCCCCTCCCGGGCTTTTGAGGCAAGAAGCTCCACAAATTGGCGCCCTACGTCGTCACTGTGAATGATGTAGCTTTCAAAATAGATCGTATGCTTGGCGCCAAGGATCGCGTTCATCCAGGCGGCATAGTTCTCTTCAGCGTCGCGCAGCAGCCGCACGCGGTTTCCGGGAATCAAAGGCGCTCCGGCCGCGCGGGAAAAGGCCTGGTCAGCATACGCCCGGAGAGAGCGCACCTCGCCGTCCGAAAGGATCAAAGGGTCAGGAACGGTAGCCATCCCACTGTATAATACCGCGAGTGGCGGCTACGTGCAGATCTTCCGCGCGGCACAAGGCTCAGTTGAGGTCGCGGGAAAGCATCAGCTTGAAGGTTAATTTGTCAGCCCCGTCCGTCACGCCAACGCCCACGCCCGTTTCAATATCCACCCATTTGGTGTGGTGGTCCACAACGGCCCACACTTCGTGGAACTGATTGTTCGCAGCGTAAAAGTCGCGCAGCGGCCCAAAATCAGAATACTGCTCGGCGGCGACGGCCCAATGGTCATTCAGGTTGTAGGCGATCCGCTCAGCGGGAACAAACTCCAGGCCTTTGACGCCGCCCGTGTAGTCCGTATCGAAAATCGGATTGTAGATAAGATCCCATTTGCGCAGGTGAGCGCCCAGGATGCCCCGCACCTCGGAGGTGATGGTCCGGGACTCCCAGAACGAGCGGTTGACGCTGAACTCGAAATTGACGCCGTAGAAGAATTTGTGCTGGCGGGCATGCGGCAGCACGAACAGCTCGCGGATTTTGAAGCCGTTAATCGACCCGCCGTGTTGCTTGGAATAAGCCGTATACACGGGCAAGTAGAGGCCCTGCTCGAACCACGGCTTCACGCCATAGGCCCATTCCACGGCTCCGTTCACTGAATCGTCGGGAATGATTCCGCCGGGGAAATCCGGAGTCTTCCGCCCCATGGGGGTAAAATTGCTGTGCACCATCACATTCGCTTTGCCCGGCGCCTCAATCACTCCGTCGTAGACTTGGATCTCGTCGGTCTGCGCGAAGATTGCCAGCGGCACCAAAACCAGAACGATCGCCAGCACGACGCAGCTGCGCATGATTTGTCTGAAAGAATGTCGATTGAGTCTCCCCATCGTTGAATTTATCAGTATAGCTTACTTCATCAGGGGACGGAAAACGCCGGTGAAGCCGACGTGACCACCGCCGTCTGCGTCAGGAACCCTGGGCGGCGAGCCGCCCGATTCCCTGCGCCGTAGCGGTTCGTTTCGACCGTTGCTGCGGGATTTGCGATCTAAGGTTGGAGAGAACCTGCCGCTCATTCTGAGGCATGAACAAAGGATGTGAGATGAAAGGACTTCGGGTCAGGAATCCAGACCGGCCGTCCCTTGTCTGGAATGCAAGCTACCGACTCTGAACCAGGAATCAGCTCTGCTGCTGCTCTTTGCAATTCAGGCAAAGGCGCGTCCACGGCACCGCCGTGAGCCGGACCACAGTGATGGGCTCCGAACACACCTCGCAGGTTCCATAGGCGCCCCGCTCGACCCGCGCCAAGGCCTCGTCAATCGCCCGCAGCAGCCTGCTATCGGTTTGGTGCAAGCGCACTTGGATCGCAGCCTCGCTTGCCGCTGTGGCCTGGTCGGCCGGGTCGCCGTGGAGAGGCTCCGCCGTTGGAGAGAGCGCCTCCCGCCCCTTCCACCCAGAAGATAATTCTTCACGTTTCACGAGTAATAATTGTTTGAATCGCTCTAGCTCTTTTGAATCCACGTCAACATCCACCTTTTTCAGGTATTTTCCGAACCCCAAATCAAACCGAGGCGACCGAAAGCAGCCCGTCCGCCCCATTCCGACGGATACATTCCACACTCGGCGTTCGCTTTTAACAGTATAGTCGACAACCACCCGGACTTTTAAGGCTGAAAAAGATTACCAGTTGCACAAGTCGGCCCCAATCTTTCTCGGGACCTCTGGCGGCGGTTGTTTTGAGGTGCCCGCTAGCGCGAATGTTCTTTGGTGAAATCCCAAAAACCATCGCCGATTTACATTGTATACGTCCAGGAGCAATCAGCCAAGCATAGAAGGAAGGGCATAGAAGGAAGGGTGGCGGGGCTGACTGAAGAGACCTGCAACTCCGGGCAGGGCGCTTCCCTGCCCGGAGTCAAATTAGGGTTGCGCATAAACCGCGTTTAGCCACGCAAGGCCGGTTCACTGGTTCCCAGCGGGTACGCCTTGGGGTGAAGATAAGGCCGCGCAAGCTTGGGCTGTAAGGGTTCGGCGCCGTCCACGTTCGGCGCCGGCCGGACAGGAAGCAAAGTGAGTTCTTCCCGGCCCAGCAAGTCTTCCAAAGCGGCCTTATCCTGGAGTTGTAGCACGGAACCTCGGATAACGATCCAGTGCCGATCTCTGAAGTCTCCTAAAATCCGGGTAATGGTCTCACGGGAAGTCCCAATCAATTGCCCGATCTCCTCATGCGTGAGCGTCAGCCTTGTTTGAATACCGCCTCTACGCTTTTCGCCGCTTTCGGACCATTCGACCAGAAAACGCGCGACCTTTTCCCGGGCAGACCCGGAAAGCCCAAGGGACCGAAGCTGTTGGCATGTTTCCTGATAACTGGCGCTTAATTGCCTGGCCGCGAGAAGCGCGACCTGCGGGTGCTGGCGTAGGAAGCGAAGGAAATCATCGCTCCTTACAAAGTCGATTTGGCAAGGCTCAACCGTTTCAGCCGTAGCTTGAAAGTTAACGCCCGAAATCACCGCATGCAGCCCCAGAATCTCGCCCGGCTTGGAGATTCGCAGAATCATGACCTTGCCGTTTGGCGAGGTCAGGGAAAGCTTTACGCGCCCCTTGGACAGCACAAACACTCCCCGTGAAGCTTCGCCTTCGATAAAGAGCACTGAGCCGGACGGGTAGTTGATTTCCAGTTTGATGGTTTCATAGGCCTTTGACGCATCTGAAGAAAGGCCGGCCAGGAATCCATCTGAACCCTCCGGGAAGCCCCCGGCCTTATCGCCCCGTCCCAACCATTGCATTGCACGCATGGTAGCCTCCTCTTTCGCGTCAGGCCGCTCACGGCCATGTCTGGCCATGAGATCCCAACAGATGATCGCTAACTCGCCATCCTGCCCAAACTGCCAACAGGTTTGCCGCTTGCATTACGGTTCTTGCTCCGCCGGCTTATGGCGCAACGGAGCACGTGAGCCACCTCGTACACGCCAAAAGGCGGGACAATAAAATCCGCAGCGCCTTTTTCAAGCGCTTGAAGATACAGCTTTGTATCTGCATATCGCGAGACCACGGCGACGGGAACAGGCCCTTGAGCCGTGGCCGCCAAGGCCAGAACGTCGGCCCACGTCCCGTCAGCCAATTCAGCGTCCGCGAACACCGCTGCATAAAACATCCCTTGCGCCAAAGTCCTTTTCGCCTGTTGAACGCTCTCAACTAACTCAGTTTCAATCCGCTGGCCGGCCAGTAGATTCTGGAGGGCCTCGACCGCTCACCCGGATTGAGTACAAGCAAGGTAGTTACGTTGTCATTCATGGCTGATCACTACTCCGCCCTTTCTTTAGTGTGCAAACACAGGTCCATGGTTATCATCGGCATAATCCGTTTGGAACGTTATAGTTGAATGCACAATCGTAAGAGATAGTTAATGTGACGGTGATCACATTAAGCCATTGTGGCGATATTTAGTCAGGCGGTCGAGGCCACGGGGATCAGGCAAGCTCTTTTTTATCCAACAAGTTATTCTTGGCGAACAGCTTCTACTCTACAGCTTCCACGCTCTTTTGGAATCTTCCAAAACGGAGGGCGAGGGTGGGCAGAACGAGAAGGTTCAAGGCCGTTGAAGTAAACAAGCCGCCCAATATGACAATGGCCATCGGACCTTCGATCTCCCGGCCGGGGTCGCCTGTTCCGAGGGCGAGCGGCAACAGACCAAGGCCCGTGACGGTTGCCGTCATCAAAATGGGCGCCAAGCGTTCGGAAGCGCCCCGGATGGCGGCTTCCGGACCCCAGGACACACCCTCCACGGAAACGAGATGCTCATAGTGCGAGATCAACATAATCGAGTTGCGCAGGGTAATGCCAAAAAGCGTGATAAAGCCAATCAGCGAGCCAAGCGAAAGCGACCGGCTGGTGGCGAACGCCGCGAGCACGCCTCCGACCAGCGCAAAGGGTAGATTAGTCAGCACCAGCAGGAGGTTGCGCCAATTCATCATCACAATGGAGAGCAAGGCGATGATGAGCACGGCGGCCAGAACCGAGTGGACCAGCAATTCGCGGTGGGATTTGGCCTGGGCTTCCGCCGTGCCGGTGAACTGGAAGTAAGTGTCGGAGGGAAACGCTACCTTGGCCAGGATTGTCCGCCGGGCCTGCCGGACAAAAGAATTCAGGCCGCGCCCGGAAACGTTGAGCGTGACGGTCTGCACTCTCTGGCCACCGTTGTGCAGGATGACGTAACGGCCGGACCGCTCATAGACATCGGCAAGCTTGCCGAGCTGAATGTAATTTCCCGCCGGGCTTTCGAGCGGGAGCGCGGCAACATCAGCAGGACTCTGGCGTTCCGCGCGGTCGAGCACGACGGTGACGTTAAAGACTTCATTGCCCTGATACACTTGGCCCACATTAAGCCCGCCAAAAGCCGTTTGGACGGCATCGAGGACGGGAACCGGCTCAAATCCCCAGCGCTCGAGCGCTGCCGGACGCAGCCGGACGATCACTTGCGGCGTTCCCGGAGGCGACTGAATCCGAACTGCCCGGGCGCCCGGAATCGAGCGGAGCACCTGGGCCACCTGCTGCGCCTTACGATCAAGGACATTCAGGTTCGGCCCGTAGATGTTGAGCACGACGGCGGCGGTGTAGCCCGAGATAATCTCTTCCATCCTTTCCGTCAAGAACGTGTTGACCGTAAACGTGAGGCCGGGAAAATTCCTGAGCGCCCGGTGAATGCCCGCCAGTGCCGCCTCATTCTGCTTGCCGTTGAGGTTTGGCTTGAGGGCCACGTCGATTTCGCTCTGGTAAGGACCGCGGGTTGAGGAGAGGTCCGCGCGGCCGGCTTTTTGCCCCACGGTGGCAACGTAGGGCGCCTTCATCAAGGCTTCGCTGACCTGCTTGCCGATGTGGAGCGAGTCCTCGATCGAGCTCCCCGGCAGGCCGATCATGTGAACAATGTACTCCCCTTCGTGGAACTGCGGCAGAAAGGCGGAGCGGAGCGAGGGCAGCACGGAGAGCCCGAGGATGGTCAATACGGCCACGCCCGCCATAACCAGCGCGGGCGCGCGTTCCACAAACAGCAGCACATGGCGGTAACCGGCCTTGAGCCATCGCACAAGCGGAGGCTCCTCTTTGGCCAGCGTTTTCTGGCCAAGCATGATCATGCTAAGGACCGGCGTCACCGTCAGCGCCACCAGCAAGGAAGCCAGAACGGAGAAAATATAGGCTATTCCCAGCGGCCGGAAAAGCGCGCCCGGAATGCCGCTCATCATCAAAATCGGAACAAAGACCAGCGCCACCGTGAAAGTCGCATAGACGACGGCACTGCGCACTTCGAGGGAGGCGTCGAAAACGACCTGGACCGTGGGCCGGGGATTTTCAGCATGGCGGTTTTCCCGCAGGCGGCGAAGGATGTTTTCCACGTCAATCACCGCATCGTCCACCACCTCGCCGATGGCGATGGCGAGGCCGCCGAGCGTCATGGTGTTGAGCGTGTAGCCCATCCGGTCCATCACCGTGACCGCGGCGAGCAGCGATAGCGGAATGGCCGTGCAGGAGATCGCCGCCGTCCGAAAATCAAAGAGAAAAAGAAAGATGATGATAACCACCAGGATCGCTCCGATGGTGAGCGAAGAGCGGAGGTTGCTGAGGGCGGTTTCGATGAAATTGGCGGGACGGAAAACCGCCTCGTCCAGGTGAATGCCCTGGCGGTGAAGGGCCGGGCGGAGGCCGTTGAGCGCCTGATCGATCCGATGCGTAACTGCGAGGCTGTTGGACCCGTACTGCTCATTCACCCTCAGGATGATGCCCGGCTTTCCATCAACGAGCGCGGCCCCGATGGGCGGCTGCTGCGCTTCCACCACGTGCGCCACCTGGCCGAGCTTTACGTTGACGCCATTGTGGTGAACCAGAACCGTCTGGGCCAGTTCCTGGGTGGTGAGTGACTGGCCTTCGGTGTGGAGGATGAACCGCTGGTTCACGGTCTCGATGAAGCCTGCGCCGCGCAGTCCCGTCGCGCCCTGCGCCGCTGCCACTACCTCATTCACGCTCAGGTCGTATTGCATCAGCCGCCTGGGAATGAACTGAATCTGGTATTGCTTGATCTGGCCGCCCCAGATCGCGACATTCGTCACGCCCGGCACGGCGCGCAAGGCCGGTTTGACCACCCAGTCGGCGACGGTCCTCAGTTGCCTCAGCGGCACGGTCTTGGAAGTTAGACCCAATTCCATCACATCGCCGGTCGAGCTGATGAGCGGCGTCATCACCGGCGCCTTCACTCCAGCCGGCAGGCTCGCTACAAGGGTCGCCAATTGCTCGGACACCAACTGCCGATCCAGATAGACGTTGCTGCTGGGATTGAAAACCAGTTGCACGTTCGACAGTCCTTGAATGGATTGCGACATCATGGATTGGATTCCGGTCACGCCGTTGATGGCGAACTCGACAGGCTGCGTGACCAGAAGCTCGACTTGCTCGGGCGAAAGGCCCGGCGCTTCGGTCATGATCGAGACGACAGGCGGCGCGAACTCGGGAAATACGTCGTACTTGGCCCGCGTCAGAGAATAAACCCCGTAGCCTAAAAGGACGGCGGCCAGGACCAGGACAATTCCCTTGCGGTGCAAAGCCGTGCGAACGATGGCCCTCAGCATATCAGTTGTCGTCTCCTTATTCGCCGGCGGGCGACGAAGGCCCCGGACTCGACTCGATGGCGAGAAGCTGTTCCGCGCCGCGCGTCACCACCAAGTCGCCGGGCGCAAAGCCCCGCGTCACAAGCCAGCCGCCGTGCGCGGGCGTGTCCGTAGGAACCGCGCGCCGCGTGAAGCGCCCCGGCGCCGGGACGGCATACGCCCAGGCTTTGCCCTGCCACCACACAACCGCGGAAGACGGAACCACAACGCCCGCGACGCGTGGGCCCGCCGAATAGTGCGCGACCAGATTCGTGCCAGGCACCAAACCGGCCTGCGCCGAAATACGATAGAGGAGGCCAACCCCCTGCATGCGGGGATCGACCTTGGGAAAGAGCGAAACAAAGCTCCCTTCCCTGTAATGCCCGCCCGGCATCTCGAGTTGTGCCAGCGATGCGCGGGCAAAGGATTTGCCCGGAGGCACGGTCACCTCAACCAGCAACTCCTGCTGGTTCAGCACCCGCTCCAGCAGGGGAGTCCCCTCTTCCACCCATTGCTCCACCACGCTGCCCCAGTTCTGCCTGGCCATCGGTCCCTCGAGCGCCAATTCCTGCTGGGCTGCCTGGACATCTGCCTCGTCCGCGCGGAGGGCGCCTTCCGCCGACTGGAGCGATTTCTGGGAAACATTCTGGTTGTCCTGATAGAGAGACTTTAGCCGCGCGTATTCTGTGCGGGAGACCTCCGCCTTGGCGCGGGCCTTTGCGAGCTGGGCCTTTGCAACGATGTAGCTCTTGCGCAGCTTGGCAAGGCCCTCGACGGAGAGCACCTCCGCAGGCGCCGTAATCTGCCGGCGAGCCGAAGCCTTGCGAAGCGGCGCGGTTGCAATCCCGGCGAGCGTTTGAGCCTGCGGGGTCATCGTAATGACGGTCTGGTCATTCTGAACGGAAATCTCAGACTGGATGGGCACAACCTTCGGCGGCTGCTTCTTGTGGGAATGGTCTTTTCGAGCCTGAGCAAGCGTCCATGAAAAAATGCCGGCGATCATCACGGCGGCCGCCGCAGTGGCCATGCGCTTTAAATCCATCTTCATCTTTTTATGCCCTCCAGCTTGGTCGAACCCTTCAAGGCCGGCGATTGGGATGTCGGCAGCGAAATGTCTCCCGATTCGAGCGGGCGCTCGACAGCGTCCTCAAGCGCCCCCAACGCACTCTGTGCACGGCCTAGCGCCGCAAGCCACGCTTGCGCCAGGACCGGCCTTTGCAGCAACACGGCATTCAGCGCCAGACGGTCCGCTTCTCCGGCGGCCACGGTGCGGCGTTCTTTGGGAACCACCACGCGCTCAAGCTCACCGAGTGCTTTCTCTGTCCCGTTCAAGACGCGTATGGACGCACGATACTTTGCCAGAGCTTCTTCGCTATCAGCAATCACCCTGGCCTGTGTGGCCAGGAAAGCCGCGGCGGCCTCTTTGCGGCGGGCCTCGGCTTCCGCGATGGGCCCCTGGTTACGGTTGAAAATGGGCAGTGTGACCGCATACCTCAACCTGAAGTAGTCACTACTAAGGTTATAGCCTGGGCCAATTAGAACATCGGAGTGTTGTTTGGCAATTTGCAATTGAAGCGCGGCCTGGGTGGCTGCATATTCGGCCAGGGCTTTCCGGACGTCGAGCCGGTTCAGAACAGCGTCTCGCTGAATGTGCCGGGAAGAAATCGACTGTGCACTCGGCGGACGCTCAAAACCCGGCCAGACGAACTGGACGCCCTTCAGGGCTGTGACCGGAATCCCGATCGCTGCCGCCAGCGCCGCACGGGTTTCAGGAATACGGCCTTCGGCTGTTTCAATCGTCACGCGCATTTGGAGCAGCGAAAGACGGGCGTTATCAACTATCGGACGCGAAATCTCTCCCGCCGCAAGCCTCTGGCGAAGGAGCGTGACGCGGCGGGTCTGCAGGCGCTGCTGGATTTGCAGCAGGCCGACTCCCCGGGTGGCCAGAAAGTAGCTGACCAGTGCGGCGCGGACGTTGCTGCGAACTTTCCACGCAGCTTCTGCAAGGTTCAGACGGGCTGCCATCGTCAGGTCCTTGGCCTGTTCCACCATGATCTTGCGCTTGCCCGCAGTCTGAATGCTGAAAAGAAGATCCAGGCTGTACAGATAGGGGCTGGGAATTCCGGGCCGCAGTTGGAACGTGGGATTTGGCCGGACGCCCGCAGTTACGACCGCAGCCTTTGCAGCGCTCACCTGCGCACGGGTCTGCTGAAGAACAGGGCTATAGTAAATCGCCGCCAGGGTGAGCATTTTCAGGTTCCAAGCCCTGGGTGGCCAGGGATCGATATCGTGTCCGACATTATCTTGGATAAACCGCCTTACTTCGGGCGCAAGCAAGCTTCGCGCCTGAAGAGACGCCGCAGTTTCAGCGGGGGAAATTGGCGCAGGGCGGTAACGCCGGACTGGCGCGCAGCCTGCCATGCCGAAAATCAAAAGGAGCAGGGCCGCCGAGATGCAACGCAATTTGCGGAATGGCCTTTTCATGTCGAAATAACGCTCTTGAGCCGAAGCCTTTCCCAGGCGATTGAAAGTCGCTTGGCGATCTCCCAGGGGTCAACCCGGGGCCCCGGAGAAATGCAAGTTTCCGGGCAGCGGAAGATGTAAGGGGAACAGGAATTGGCGAGGTTTCTAAATCCGCAGGGGAGCGGGCGGCGAATGCGTGGAGGCGTCCGGGAACGGGGCGAAGCAAGCCGGCAAGGCCAGGATCAGGCCGGAAGGTTGAAGCTCCAAAGCGCCCTGAGGACGCGAACACCGCTCGCGTATTTTCCTGGCTTGATGAATGACCACGCAAAATGCGCAGGCAAAGAGAGTGACGCCGCCGCCTGCGTTGAACAGGATGTCGTGCATTTCCTGGCGGGGACCGTCCCAGCGGTCGATGGTTTCAGCTATGGGACCGGTAAGATACCAGCCCATCCAAAGCAGAATGACGATTCTGAGCAGCCGTAGCCCCATAGTCTCTTTATAGCCCCCGCGGCTCATCTGGTCAACGGGAGAGATACTTTATGCTGCGGGTACGATGCTTCTCTGCTTTAAGATGTTGCCCCGGCAGGTGCCCACCACTTCACT
>JAJYHU010000243.1 GCA_021784615.1 Acidobacteriota bacterium
CAGACCTCAGTCCCCTGCGTGATGCCGCCGTGGTCTTCAATCCCGAGAGTAATGCCCTTTTTACCGGAATAGTCGCAGGCTTCCTTTGGCCGCCCTTTAAGTACCTTCCGTAGGAATAGGGCAGACGCCAGGAAGGAGCCTGGGTTCAGAAAAAGAGTTCGTTCCTGCGCCTTCGCCCTGGCGGGGAGATCCAAATCCCGCCCTGATGAAGGTTCCCGCTCCTGCCACCTGCAACAAGCGCCTTCGGGTCAGCTTGTCTGCCAAGCGAGCCTCCCGCTGTCGGAATTTATCGCAAGGATTTCACGGCTACTTCTTTGAAAAGCACGATGTCTTTGTGGCCGTGGTTCTGAAGGCCGATATAGCCCTGATTCGGGCGGGGTCCGCGCACCGGTTCAAATTTGAATTTCTGCGGCGGGACCGGCTGGCCTTCGGTGTAATCGGTAACCTTGACGCCGTTCAGGTAAACAATCGTCCGCGGGCCGTCGAGGGTGATGTCCATGTTGTTCCACTGGCCGGAACCTTTTCCGGGGTACGCCAGCGCTTTGGTCAGGGAGTAGAGGCAGCCGGTCACATGATACGCTTTCGATTCCCCGGAGGCTTGCGGGTTATCGTCAATCTGAACCTCATATCCGTAATTCACTGGCATCCACGCTTCACGCGGCTTGATCGGAATGCGAATGAACACCCCGGAATTGTCATTTGCGTCTTGCATCTTGTAAACCACGTGAATCTTGCAATTGCCGAACTTCTGTCTGGTGTACCAAAGCAGGCCCATGCCGCCGTAGGTCTTCAGCAGTCCGTCGTCCACCGTGAATCCGCCAGGACCCACGTGCTCCCATCCTGCCATGTTCTTTCCGTTGAACAATTGCTTCCAACCGTGACTTTGAGCCTTAAGAGGCATCGCGATCATCCCGAGAACAGCAAAACAATAAAAAAGGCGTTTCATGATTGATCTCCTCGGTTTGCAGGGTGATCTTCACCCTCCAAGATTGAATCAACCGCACAGTGAACCGGCGGCTCCGGCTGTTTCGATGCAGCTTGTTTAGGGGAAAACCTAGTGCTCTTATAAAAGGATAGTGTAGCATATCGGACAATCCATAGAATTCTGTGAGGAGGCATGGTTTTGAGTGACGATGGGAACTCGCTTTGCAAAGAGCGTCTTGCGCAATGGACGGATTACGTTCAGCAGACGGTGAGGCTTATGGAAGCGGGCCGGTCAATTCCACTCGGCCCCACGGAACCTCCCTGCGAATTTCCTGCCCCGTCGCAACCGTCTCGAAGCCCGATGAAGATCCTGATCGCGGCTCCTCATCCGGATGATGAAGCCCTCATTGGGGCGCTTGCTTTGCGGCTGCGGCTTGAAGCCGGGGCGAAGGTGGTCAAGTGCGCCATAACGCTGGGAAGCAATCTCCAAGAGCGGCAGCGGCGGGCGCTGGAAGCGCGGTGCGCGTGCCGGGTGCTGGGTTTCCGTCTGGTCATTCCGGAAGAAGAAGGCTTCAGCAGCGTTAATCTGCAAAATCGCCAGGAACATCTCGAGGAATGGGCCGCAAAAGTTCAGGCGCTGAAGGAAATCTTTGATCGGGAGAAGCCGGAGATGGTTTTTGCTCCCCACCAGGAGGATTTTAACACCACCCACATCGGAACCCACTTTCTGGTGGTCGAGGCGTTAGGAAAACACCTGGAGGCGAGCGGACGAGGACCGATCCCTCTCCTTGAGACGGAATTCTGGCACCAGCATTCCGCCCCGAACTTGATGGTTGGGGTGGCGCCGGAAATTGTGGCAATCCAGATGATGGCCACCGCTGAACATGGCGGTGAAGTCTCGCGCAATCCCTACCATTTGCGGCTGCCTGCGCGCATGGTTGACAACGTGCGCCGGGGGTCAGAGGTGGTTGGCGGGCAGGGCGCTCCGGCTGAGCCCTTGGTGTTTGCGGAGCTCTACCGGGTTACCTTTATGAAAGGTGAAGAGCACGTGATGCCGAGGCCCGGCGGGCGCACTCTGGGGCTTGACCAAATCCTTGACGCCGAGTGGCTTCGGTCGGAATTCTGGCCCGAACCGGCCGCGTCTTGAACAAGCAGCGGGAGACGAAGAATGGTTGAATTCCTGCGAGGTATTCGTCCTGTGTTATGCCGCAACAGTTCGACTTGATCATCGCGCCGACTCAAGCGTTTAGGGCGCGCAACGTTTCTCTCGTGTATAATTCAGGCAGTTGGAGTCAAACCGATAGCGTTGAGGCGAATAGGGGCTTCACAACGTAGCGCATCTTCTATTTTTCGCGGTTTGAGCAACTTTTCGCCCATTGCCTTCTTCTATTAATATAGGACAGCGGGTGAGGGGACGTCACTGAATGCTGCGGCAAAACATGGATAGCCGGCAAGAAAAACGCACTTTTGTAAGCTATATCAAATCGATATCGCTTTTGCTTGTTCTGGCGGGCATCTGCGCGTCATGGGTATCCGCTGCGCAGCCCTTGAGCCAAGATGACATCACCCTGTTGCTGATCGGTGGCGCATCAGAGCAGAAAATGGTTGCTCTGGTGGAGCAGCGGGGCGTGGATTTTCAACTCAACCCGGAGTTGATCGAGAAATTTCATAAACTGGGCGCCACCAGCGCTCTGATTGACGCCATTGTTAAGAGCAACCGGCAGCGAGCGGCGCAAAGATCGAGCCAGGCCGTCCAGTCGCCTCCGCCCCCCTCGGGGGTACCTTCACAAATGGGCCCAGAGTTGCCAGGCTTGGGTGCAGGTTCAGGGCCGCAAGTTACCGCTATACCGAACACTCCGGCTTCTCAAAACACGCCGCCAACCGTCAGGCCCGCGTCGACAAAGGCTGCCCAGACCGGGCCGGCTCCTGACTTGAGCGATCCCAGCCCGGCCCGAATCCAGCAGATCATCCAGGCTTTTGCCGCCAAAGAGGCGCGATTTAAGGAAGCCCGGGACAACTATACTTACCACCAGATCAATTTGGTTGAGACGATTGATGCCGACGGCAACGTGGATGGCACCTGGGAACAGGACTGGGATATCCTCTTCAATGATCAAGGGAAAAGGATCGAACGCGTCACTTACGCTCCCGTTCCGACCCTGACCCGCGTGACAATGACGGCGCAGGATTTTGATGCTTTGCGCAATATTCAGCCTTTTGTTCTGACCACGGAGGAACTCCCTGAATACGAGATCAAATATCTGGGTCATGTAAAGGTGGACTACATTACCGCCTATGTGTTCTCAGTGCGCCCGAAGGAGATCAAGAAGGGACATCAGTATTTCAAAGGAGTCGTCTGGGTTGACGATCGTGATTTGCAAATCGTCAAAGCCCAGGGCCGCCAAGTCCCAGAGCTGAAGACGGGGCGCGGTGAAAATCTTTTCCCACAGTTTACGACCTGGCGGCAGCAGATCGACGGGAAGTACTGGTTCCCGACCTTTACCAAAGCTGACGACACTCTCTATTTCTCCTCAGGGCCTGTTCATATCAGAGAGATCATCCGGTATACGGACTACAAGCAGTTCAGGTCAACCAGCCGCATTCTTGCGGTGGCGCCTGATTCCACGCCCTCAAAGGAACCGGCCGCTAATCCTAAGAAGTAGACGCGCGCCCTTTTACGGAGCCGAAGATTTTTTAGGCGGCCATGCTCCGGTCCTTTTGCTCTTTCCTCAAAACAGCCGGAGGGCAATCCTGATAGAATCTAGCTTGCCAAAATGAAACCCAATGACTGGCGAATTGTCCTGGTTCGCCCTCGAAACCCGCTCAACATCGGCGCTGCCGCCCGCGCCTTGGCCAATTTCGGCTTCCAGGATCTGGTCGTTGTGGCGCCGTACGACCCTGTTTGGCAGGAAGCCCGCTCAGCCGTCGGCGCCTCCGCGGTTGTCAAACGGGCTCGCTCAGTACGGACACTTCTTGAAGCCGTCGGCGACTGCACCCTGGTGGTGGGGACCACGACTGGTTCGCGCAGAAACCTCGATCGGGCGCCTGTTCCTCTAAGGGAACTGTGCCGCCAACAACCGGCGCAATCCCGCCAGCGCCGTGCGGCGTTGTTGTTCGGTTCGGAAAAGACAGGCTTGTCGAACAGCGACTTCAGCTATTGCCACCTACTCGCGCGGATTCCCACCAGCGCGAATTGTCCTTCCATGAACCTGGGGCAGGCGGTGGCTGTCTGCTGCTATGAGCTGGCTCGCACAGCAGACTTTCCCCATGCCGAGCGGGCAGCGCCAGCCGGCGCCCCATCTCCGGCTGATCTCCAATCGGTTGAGCATGTGCTTGACCGCGCCGCAACGGTTCTTGAGCAAGCCGGCTACTTCACTCCGAAAGGCCGGAACGCGCAGATCTTAAAACTGCGCCGCCTGATTTTAGGGTTTGGCCTTTCAAGCCACGATGTGCGGGTTTTAGGCGGTGTCCTGGCCCAAATTGAGTGGAAGTTGAAGAAAAAATAGACGGCGGGCGGGCCTTTCCCCTGGCGGCGAAGCCTCAGTTTTGCCGCATGGTCGTTTCCACGCCAACCGCAGCCGTCTCCGGCTGTTCAAAGGCAGGCCGGGTTTGCGGGTCGCGCCAGTTGTCAAGCAGGGCGACGTGCTGCACGCATTGGATGGTGCAACGGGGTGCGCAGGCCTTGCGAGTGTGATATTCATGAAGGACGTGCCGGCGCGTGTACTTCTCGATCGGGATGGCCGGGTAGCCGCGTTGCTGTGAACAGTAATGGACCAAACCGTCTTCGCAGATGTACAGATAGCGGCTGCCGGCCCGGCAGCGCCAATGCCGGGGAATGCCGCGCGCGATTTCTTTTTGGAACGAGTTGAAGCGTGAATAGGAACGCTTCCCCCAACTCATGATTTCCTGGAAAATTTCCTGTTGCCGCGGCGCGAGCGGCTGGAGTTGTCCTTCGTGGTCATGCAGGACGCCCACGGTGGAAGTAAAACCCAGTTCCAGCGCGCGCTTTCCGACCACCAGCGCATCTTCGGGATTGCGGACGGGACTTCCCAGAACGGAGTTGATATTCACCTGGAAAACCGCGTAACGAGCGAGGAGAACTAATTTTTGATCAAGAACCTTCAGGCTCTTTTTGGAAACGTCGTCGGGTTTGACGTTATCAACGCTGATCTGAAGATGCTCAAGCCCTGCATCGTTCAAGGACTCGATTCTACTTTGGGTGAGCAGGTAGCCGTTGGTGATCATGCCCGCAATCATGCCGCGCTTCCGGATGTGGCGGATGATTTCCTCAAGCTGGGGGTGGAGCAACGGCTCCCCGCCGCTGATCGTGATGATGCTCGTCCCGAGCGCGGCCAGGCGGTCGAGACGGCGAAGCATGTCTTCCAGGGCGACGGGTTTTGAAAAGTTGTCATATTCATTGCAGTATGCGCAGGAAAGATTGCAACGCCGGATGGGAATGATATGCGCCAACACCGGGTGCGTGGATGAAAGCAAGCCCTTGGCGATCATCCAGAGTTCCCGCGCCCTCGTGTAAAAAAAACGGATTTTACGCCGCAAAGCCGTCCTGTTCATAAGAGCCTTAAACACACCGCCGCTTCCAGTTCTGCCGGCGCTCCGCAACCGACCGCCGAGTGTGCCCGGAGATATTTCCAAATGATGGAAGGCGTATCAACCCACTGTAACATAAGTAATTTACCTGCGATCCAAGCGCGGCCGCAACGGTTTCTTTCTAAAGGGGGGCATTCCCCACCTAAAAGGCATCAATCGGACTTTTAATTGAATTCTGGCGCCTTTAAAGGACGCCTGGCCGCTGGGTCCTTTCTTCCTGCCAGGGAGCTTCACATGGTGATGCGCGTGGCGTTCTTGGCGGCGTTGATCCGGAACTTCGACGAGGGGATGTAGCGGTTGACTTTGACGGAACTATAGCGGGCAATCGAGTAATCGCCGTTAGCCTCAAAGAATTTCTGCTGAAGGGGAAGCCACGACTCCTCGCTTACCCAAAGATGAACTTTGGTGAGTTGGGCGGCCACGCTTTCTTTGCGGGGAATCAGCTCCAGGAGGACGGTCGTGTCGTTCCCGAGTTGTTCTTCTTGCAGGTACTTCATGGTGTACGTTTTTTCCAGTTCTTTGGTGTCGGTTCCAAACCCCAGTAGCAGGAATTTCTGGATCAGCGTCGCGTGCTTGCTGAGGTTCCATTCCTGAATTTGGTTAATTTTGGGCAAATACATCTCTGCCTTGTCTTTCTTGAACAGAATGACTTTAGAGTCTGGATTGTTGAAATCGATCAGGATTTCGGGTGATCGGGAATTCCGAAAATAGATTTGCCCCGTTTCAGTCGACTTGTCGTTCACCAGAACGGTGACCTTGGTGTATTCGAGATCGGCGGAAACCGTCTTCAGATGTTTCGCACTCTCATTCATGCGGGAAAGGATTTGCGACAGGGACAAATGCTCTTTGTTGTTCTTTGACCGGGCCGGGCAAATTCCGGCCGTCAGCAGAAAGGCCGCCAACCCCGCGCCCGCAATCACCGATTTGTGCCACCCATGTGTCATTCTTAAGGGTCCCCATAGTTTGGATTCGCCGCTGTTCGTGAAAGATGCATCATTTGCGTTCCACTTCCACCGTGTACCCCAAAACCACATCGTGGCTGCCAAGAATCGGCTGGAGGGATTTGATGGCGAACGGCGGGTGAACGCGCTGGACAAGTAACTGCCGCGTGGCCTCCAGGGGCGAAAGGGGTTCGAGAGAATCAACCAGCCGTGCATCCAGTTGATAAATCCAAATTGGGCCGCTGTGGCTGACTTCAACGATTCCCTGGACGTGCCTCAAGTCTGTGAGTTGAAGGCGAGGACGGTCGTGGAACCAATTGGCGGGGGTCAGAAAGATGAAGGCCAGAATAACCAGCACGATGATGTCATATTGCCAGCTTCCCCGCTCATAGGACCAAAAAATCGCACGGGATACCACCAGTTTCAGCTTAGCCCAGAACCCGGTTCCCGTGGTGTGTCCCTTCAGGTTCCCGGCTTGGGGAATAGTTCGTTCGCGAGTATGGGTGGTGCGCGCCATAAGCTTCAGAGGGGAGTAAGATAACCGTAAATTCGATGGGAATCAATCCCAGATAATGCGTCCGTCACGCATCCGAACGATGCGGTCAGCGACTGAGGCGGCCTCGGCATCATGTGTGATCATCAGGATTGTTTGACGGAAGTCGCGGTTCAGGGTTCGCATCATGGTCAGCACAACCTGAGAGTTCTCGCTGTCAAGATTGCCGGTTGGCTCGTCCGCCAGCAGCAGCTTCGGCTCACAAACCACCGCGCGCGCAATGGCCACGCGTTGCTGCTCGCCGCCTGAAAGCGCGTAAGGCTTGTGGCCCAGCTTATCTTTGATTCCCAGCATCTCGGTTACCGCTTCGAAACGATGGGGATTGAATCCGTCGCCTTGAATGTGCTGGGCAATGGCAATGTTGTCGCGAGCCGTCAGCGTGGGCAACAGATTATACCTTTGGAAAACGAAACCGATTTTGTGCCGGCGAAACTTCGTGCGCTCGGCGTCCTTCATATAAGAGAAATCGTTACCATCCACCAAAACTTTACCACTGGTTGGAGGGGTTAAGCCTCCCAGGATATGGAGCAGAGTGGATTTGCCGCAGCCGGACGGTCCCACGACCGCAAGAAATTCGCCTTCTTGCACGGACAGATCGACCCCTCGCAAGGCCGCTACATCCACCTTTCCAATGCGGTAGATCTTCTTGAGGTTTTCAGTCGAGATAATCGGTTCCATGCTACCTATGTGCCGTGCGGGTTGCACCCCGTTTGCACTTGTCGTCAAAAAAATCGAGCTCAAGAGCATCCAAGGCCCCGTTATTCGTAAGCGAGCGAGTCGACAGGGTCAAGCCGAGCCGCCCTGATGGCAGGATAAAAGGCGCCTAACAGGGAACCTCCCAACGCCAGCAAACCCGCCCACAACGCCCAGTGCA
Organism: Acidobacteriota bacterium; assembly: GCA_021784615.1. Classification (GTDB taxonomy): domain Bacteria; phylum Acidobacteriota; class Terriglobia; order UBA7540; family UBA7540; genus JAMCXS01. Next base: position 7,901 of record JAJYHU010000243.1, read on the forward strand.
AAGTCAGCTCAACCGGCAAGGTGGGGAAGGTCGCGATGATAAATTTCCTCGCCGTCCACGTTCCCGCATATCCGGCGATTATGCCCAAGATGCTGAGCAAGGACGCTTCCCAAAGTATCACTTCTATGATATACCCTTTGCCCGCTCCAAGAGACTTTAAAATGCCGATTTCCCGCGTCCGCTCCGTGATGGTCGTGTACATCGAGAGGAAAATAACCAGGAATCCAATGCCCACGGCGACCGCAACCATGGCTGTGACGAAGGTGTTCAAGGCTGGAACATCATTCGAAGTCATCAACGACATGTATTCCTTGATGGAAAGGATCTGATTTTTGGGAAGCAGACTGCGAATGGACTCGATGACGTCCTTGGTATAGCCGGGATCGGTGCATCTGACAAAGAAAATAGAGGCTTTATCGTGCGAGCCGGTCAGGTCCTGGGCGGTCGCGAGAGGGATAAACAGCCGCGCTCCCTTGCCGTGCATGACGATGCCTGTGACGTGGAAATCGTGATTAAGGAAATTCAGCGTCTTCCCCACCGTTACGTCTTTTGCCTTCGCGTACAAGTCGTCCACCATAATGCTGTAGGGGCCGGTAAAAGGCCCTCCATGTAAGTAGACAAAGCCTCCGCTGACGCTGTTAAAGCTTGCCATATCAATCCCATAGATCAGATCGACTCTTCCCTGCGTGTTCAACAGACATAAAACCGGCGCCACAGCCAGGACGTGAGGGATTTCCGCCAGCCGGTCGGCGATCTTGACGGGCATTGGCGCCTGCGTCATCCCCAAAAACAATGAAGCGCCCGACGGTTGCACCATGATGTCCGCTCCGACCCCTTCAACCCGTTTGGCGCTCTCGTGCAGCATGCCGTGCGTCATTCCCACCACTAACATGACCATCCCGACCTCAATCGCCACAGCCAGGATGCTGACCAGGGTCCGAATGGGCCGGTGCATAATATTCTCGAAAATCATCCTGTAAACCAACAGAGTTCTCCGGCTATTGGGCTCCGCCTAATTTCACTAGGGTAGCGTTGGCGGGCTTTTTCAGCACGAATTTCTCCGGCGGGATCGGCCGGTTGAACTTCGCGCTCACAATCGAGATGGATAGCGTGTATCCGTTGCTGGGGCGGCTCACCGTGATTTCGGCGGGATACTTGATCTGCTGGAAGTCGCGATAATTCGCGTATTGGACACTCTCCAAAAGCGAACCTCCAGGCCCGTAAAGAGCGAGCCGCGAAATTCTCAGATCTGACCGGTCAAACCAGATCTTTCGGCTTAATTCCAGTTGGCCGGCTTTATTCGGCTCGACGACCGTCAGAATATAATACTGATGAGCAGGCGTTTGGGTTTCCTCCACAAAAACTTTTTCCACAGCCTGATTGACCGGGGGAACCAGCAAGGCGCTCAGGATATGTTGCGGCCGGAGGTTCTCCAGGGAATTTTTGACGGGCCCTTGATAAGTAGTTTCGCCGACGATGAATTTATTCTTTGGCGGAATGTAAACGCGGAACTCCTGCGCATTGGAAACCATGTCAAAGATTTCAGTCTTGACCACCGGCGCTTGCCCGATCATTCGAATCATGGAGGGCTTTTTGACCAGGATGAAACCGCCCACATCATGATACTGGTTGATGACGCCGGAATACGCTGAACCGGTCGCCGCCTTGAAGTCCACCGTTGCCTCGATTGTGTCGATCCTTTCGCTCCATGCGTCAACATCCCTTACTAACTCGGCGACGGAAGCTTGTTTCGGAGGGCCTGCCGGTTGTTGAGGTAGAGAAACTTGAACCGTCCGCTTGATAGCACAACTACACCCTCCCGCTACCACAGCGAGAAGGGTTAACCTAGCAGCCCAGCGGCCGGCTTTCAGCAGGAAATTCGCGCGTAAGTTGCACAACTTTTTAATCTAGCAAAGCGCGGTTTATCTGTCAATTTCGGTCTTCTCCCCAAGAATCGAGATTGAGGGGTGCAGTGGCTTCGGGGGGGCAGTGGGAGTTCGGGTCGCCACGCCGCGACGGTCGATCTGCCGCCCCCCTACGGAGGTCGGCCCCGTGGTCGGGCGCTCCGCCGGTTTTCAGGACACCCGATTCACCGCCCGGCGACACTCCTCGCTCGCCGCTCGGTTTCCGCTCTTTCGACCCCCTCGGTTCGGTCAGTTCCCCAGCCCGGCGCAACCGGCCCGAGCCGATTCCAATAAACGCCACTTCTCCAGGTCGGCTTTGACTTGCAGCACCCAGCCGCGCGCGTGCCGCACCAACTTCGCCGCCAGCCGATCGAGTTTCCAGCGCAGCGTCGCCACGGTCACCGTGCGATACGATTCCGGCAGCCCGCGCCGCTTCAGCCGCTCCGCCAAGTTGTAGGCCAGCACGCCAATCGCAAAGTACAGGGCGTTGGCCTCGAACTCCCCGCAGGGCATCTGCTCCATGCCCAAGCCCGCCTTCAGTTCCTTATGCCAGTTTTCGCATTGACCGCGCTGGTTGTGCCGCCGGATCGCCGCGCTGGCCGGCTCCTCGCGAGGGGTCGCCACGGCGTGATAACAGTACCGCTCGGCTTCAAACAAGTTGGGCTGCGGGTTCGGCCAGCGCAGCACGATCAGCCGGAAGGCTTGCTCCGTGCCCCCCATCGTGTGCACCGTCTCAGCGATCTCGCGGTCGGTCGCCAAGCCCTCGGCGGTGCGGTAGGGCTTCCAAGCTGGTCTCCGGCCGATGCGCGATCTCGCACCGTACCGCCTGATCCAAGTCCGCTGTGATCGTAAAGCTCCGTCCCGCCTGGCTGTATTGATTGATCACCGCCGCCGGGTAGGCCGCGCTCTCGCTGCGAAAATAAATCCGCTTGCCCTCCGGCAGCGCGGCTTCGCACTGCCGGGCAAACTCCCCAATCCCGGCCCCCGGACTCGGGCTGCCTTCGCCAAATTCGTGCCCCACGCACCAACCCTTCCCGTAACCCACCAACGGCCTGTAGCCTTTCACCTGCTGGTACGTCCACTGCGCTTCTTGTTTCTCCGCCTCGATCTCCGTCGCATCCACGTCCAGCGTCAAGGCTTCCGGCTCCTGGTTGAGGCATTCCGCAATCAGTTCCTGGCTGACCTGCGCAATCTCCGCAGCCCCGGTCATGCCTTGCCGGCGCAGCCAATCGCCCACCGTGCCCGCGTCCGGCACCGCCTCCAGACCCAGCCGCTCCAGCACCTCCCGCTCTCCCCGCAACTCTCGTAACTCCTCCAGTCGCCGCCCGCCCGCGTGCAGCATCCCCACCAACGGCTGAACAAACTCATCCGGCTCGTACCCTCGCCCTGACTTCGGACCTTCCAGCGCGCCGTCCACTTTCTCCCAGACTTTCAGCGCTCGCGCCATCTCCTCCAACACCACCAGCCCTCCCAAACTCGTCAGCCGCTCCGAACTCTTTTCCAGCTTGATGGGCAGAATAAACTGCGTTAGGCTCTCGCTCATCGTTCACCCTCCGGGTGCGGGTCAAAGATTTCTCTCAAAATCTCTATACCACGCATCCCGCGGGGGTGAACGACCTTTCCCACGCTCTTCCTCATCTGCCAAACGCGATTCTTGGGTGATGGGAATCGGGTTGGCGACCGCGACGGGCAGGTCCAACTGCAGGGCTTGCTGGACTTGCACCTGCTCGCGCTCCGCGATATCCGCGCCGACGCCCTCCGCCGTGCGCTCCACGGATTTCGCGGTCACCTCCAAGCCCGCCAGAACTCTCATCTGTTCGCAGCCCTGCTCGAAAGGGGCATCCTGGCCTACGGTGGCTTGCATGCGCCGCACCCCGGGAGAGAATGCCGTGTTCTCCATCTCCAGCTCTCGATCGACAGGGAACTGCCCCGGTTGGCAGCGGGGGCACAGATAATAGGGACGCGACACCTCGACCCCGCCCACCACGTCAGCACCCGCTTGGAACGCAGTTCCCGGTAGCGCGCCCGCGGGCCGCAAGAACACGGCAGGGTGCGCTGGTCGGCCACCGGGGCCGGGAATTGCAGCCGTTCGGTCAGGGCGGCGGCCCCGCCCGATGCAGGGCCGACCGCATCGCCATCTCCACTGCTTCCAGGTCGAGACCTTGGCCCTGACGCCGCTGGCTGAAGATCACCCGCAGCAGACGATCTACTTCCTGGGCACTTCCCGGTGGAGCGCCTCGGCCGTTTTTCCCCTGCTCGCTCAACTCCTCTTCCCCCGCCACGG
>JAJYHU010000068.1 GCA_021784615.1 Acidobacteriota bacterium
AAGTGCCTGCAACTCCTTACCAGATCTCTTACCGCGTGCTCCTTCCCAAACCCGGCGAGTGCCGAAACCTTTTGGTTCCCGTGTGCGCCTCGGCTTCGCATATCGGGTACGGAACGCTGCGGTTGGAACCTGTCTATATGATTATGGGAGAGGCGGCGGGTGTAGCGGCCAAAATGGCCGTTGACCGTGCCAGGGACGTCCAGCAAATCGACACGGCGGAGTTGACGCAAAAGCTCAGGCAAAAAGGCGCGGTGATGGAATTGGCCGAGCCGCGCGCTTTGCCGGCGGGAGACTCAAATGAATCAGCAGAACAAAAGTGAAAAGCCCACGCGAAGGGATTTCTTGAAGGCGGGCGCGGGAGTGCTGGGCGCCGTTGGGATGGCCGGACCGGCGCTCGGGGCTGCGGCACCGGCGCCGCAGGACGCTTCTTTGCCCACTCAGGACTCGCATGACTTCTCGCAAGGCTGGCGCTTCCGGCTGGGCGAGTACGATGTTGGACACTGGAGCGGCCAGGAGCTTGGCGACTTCGCCGAAGGTCTGGGGTGGGACTTGGTGAATCTGCCGCATAGCTACAACGCGGCAAACACTTTTGTACCGGTGCGGGGATACTACCGGGGAATCGGCTGGTACCGGAAGCACTTTACGCTTTCATCCGGGCAAGTTTCCCAAAAAGTTTTTTTGGAATTCGGCGCGGCCTTTTCCGTGGCGGACCTGTGGGTGAACGCCCAGCACGTTGGCCAATACATGGGCGGCTACACCGGCATCAACGCCGACGTGACCAGTTTTGTGCATTCCGGCGCGAACCTTGTGGCGGTTAAAGTGACCAACGTTCACGACCCGAATGTGCTGCCGGGTAAAGATATGCCCGACTACGACCTGTACGGCGGCCTCTATCGTGAGGCCGCGCTGGTGGTCAAGAACCTCCTGCACATTCCGCAATACGGCGTGCGGGTCACCACGCCGCGCGTTTCGGAACGAGCGGCCGCCGTGCACGTGTCCGTACGGGTGCGCAACGACGATGACCTGCGCCACTGCGCGGCCAGGGTGCTGCTTCGCGATCCCGAGGGAAAGCTTGTCGGCGAGAAAACCCTGACGGCGGCGATCGATCCCGGCACAGAGGAGATTCTGGAAGCCGCTTTCGATCCGCTGGCCAGTCCCGCCCTGTGGTCGGTAGAGTCGCCTCGCTTGTACTCGGTCGACGTCCAACTAAGCGACGGCACCCGGCCCGCCGACGAAGAGACAGCCAGCTTCGGCATTCGCCGGTATGAATTCAAAGTGGACGACGGATTTTTCTTGAACGGCGAGCGGCTGGAATTGCGCGGGATGAACCGGCATCAGGATTATCCCGGCCTTGGGAATGCGCTGCCGCACCGCCTGCAAGTGCGCGACGTCGAGATGCTGAAGGAAGCGGGAGCGAACTTTGTGCGGTTGTCGCACTATCCGCAGCATCCGGTTTTTCTGGACGCCTGCGACCGGTTGGGGGTACTGGTTTACGAAGAGATTGCCACCTGGCAATACATCGGCGGCGCCGAGTTTGTGCGCAATGCCGAAGCCATGATGCGCCAGATGATCGCGCGCGACGCGAACCACCCCTCCATCATTCTCTGGGGATTGATGAACGAAGGCCGCTCGCGCCCGATGTTTGAGCGTCTCGCGCGCGTTGCCCACGATTCCGATTCCACCCGGCTTACCGTCTACGCGGAGAACAATCCCGAGGAGGGGCTGAAACTGGGCACGGTGGAAGTTCCCGATGTGCTGGGCATCAACTACAACACCAGGGGCATCGACCACGTCCACGCGTTTTTGCCCCGGTGCAAGCTGGTGACCAGCGAGCATTCAAACGCCACGGCGCAGCGCGGCGACCTGGAAGGCGAGATGAAGCAGATCGACAAAGTGAAAGCCAATCTCGACATCCTGGAATCACGGCGCTACATGGCCGGAAGCACCCTGTGGTGCATGCACGATTACGGTACCGATTACTGGGGCTCGTGGCCCGAGCAACATGCCGGGGCGGTGGACTCGACGCGCCTGCCCAAAGAGCTTTGGCACTACCTCAAGAGCCGCTGGACGCACGGGCCGATGGTGCACCTGTGCGGGCACTGGACGTGGCCGGGCGAAGAAGGGAAGACGCGGACGGTCACCGTGGTGACCAACTGCGACCAGGCTGAGCTGTTCCTCGGCGGGCGGTCGCTGGGTGTGAAGAAAGGCGCGAACCCAATGCGCTGGGAAGTGGCATATGAGGCGAGCCCTTTGAAGGCGGTGAGCCATTTCCGGGGAATGGAAATCACGGATGAATTACGCCCGGCCGGGCCCGCTGCAAAACTCGATGTTCAATCCGACCGCAACGTCATCAAGGCGGACGGCGCGGAGGTTGCGGAACTCACGATGACCGTATGCGACGCTCAAGGCGTTCGCGTCCCCGTAACGGGTGAGGTTTATTTTGAAGTCACCGGTCCCGGCGCGCTGCGCGGCATCGGCGGCTGGCCGAAAGCGAGGATTGCAGCGGGCGTGGGACGCATGCTGGTGCAGAGCACACCCGCGTCCGGAGAAATTAAGGTTCAAGCGACGTTCGGGAATTTGCCGCCCGGAGTGATCTCCGTGCGAAGCGCGTAAGGCAAGATAAGGCCGCACGGGTCAGAGTTGTGGGAATAATTACGATTATCCGGTGTGGTGGACGCGGGATTCTTTGCCCAAGGCTTGAAGCTTTTGATCGAGATGTAGGAGAGCGGCTTCAAGCGACTGGCGATGGCGGGGATGCGCAGCCGAGGCAAGTTCTCGCAAGATGCGGCCGCGGGAAAGCTCCAGGCTCTCACGCTCGCGCGCTCGCTGCTGCTGCTCAAGTGTCAAGCGGTCAGCGGCGGAAGGAGCTTTTCGTGATTCGGCAATATCCTTTTGCGCTTCCACCGATTTGCTTTCCCAGCCGCGTACCATACCTTTAGTGTGCCACAAAAGGCAGGCGCTCCGCTTGCTTTTCCTTTGGTGGAGGGCGCGGGCCATAGTTGCCGGCGCGATAGAAGAGAGGCAGAAGCCATGAAACGAAGAGAGTTATTGACTGCCTTAGGCGGCGCTACCGCCCTGGGGTTGATCTCCGGCGCAGCTTCCGCGCAGAATTTGACCGAGCCGGGCGAGTTATCTTCCGAAGGCGTCGCGGCGGATTGGCCGCCGGCATCCGTCGGCAATGCAAGCCAGTGGACAAGGTTGAGGGCCGAAGGCTTCCACGCGCCGGTTCCTGCACTGGTTTTTGACGGAGGCGAGCTTGCCGAAGGAGTTCCCTTGGGCGGCCTGGGCACGGGTTACATGACGTTGGAGGGGGACGGGAAAATCGGATTCCATTCCATCTTCAACAATCTCGTCCCGCCCAAGAAATACTTCCAGGACTGGCTTACGGTGAATAGCGGAACGGTCAGCGTTCCTCTCTCTTCCACCCGAATTTCATACTGGGGGCATTATCCTGTTGTCGATTTGCAGGCCGCCTATCAGGAACTTCCTTTGAAGGCGCTGGTCCGAGCCTTCTCTCCGTATATTGTGGGTGACGCCGCGGCGTCTAATACGCCTGTTGTTTTGTTCGACCTGAAACTTCAAAACACTTCCAGCAGGAATTTGCCTCTTAAGCTCAACTTGAAATTCCCCGCGCCGACGGAGGGATGCTCGCTCGCAGTCTGCGGACAGGGAATTGTCGCACGAAATCAACAGGAGGGAATCTACCTTCTGGAGACAAGCGTACCGGTGGGAAAAACGCAGCGGCTGCGATTTGCGGTGGGGTGGCACAGTCCTTATTGGCACGACAGCGGCGGCGAGCTTCGCGTGAACCGCTACTCGCAGCGTTTTGAGAGCGCCGAAGCGGCGGCAGATTTTGGGCTGCGGCGGCACGGCGTACTTTTGCGGCGGGTGCTGGCCTGGCAGGGAGAAATTTACCGCTCGTCTTTGCCCGACTGGTTGAAGGACGCCCTGGTTCAGGGGCTTTACAGCCACGCCAAGAATTCGGTTTGGATTGCGCATACGCGCGACGACGACTGGTGGGGTGAAAACGGCTGGTTCACGCACAGCGAGAGCCATACCGGCTGCCCGATTGTGGAAACCATGGTGTGCCGCATGCACGGTCACTTTCCGCTCTTATTTTTCCACCCGGAACTCGAAGCGACAACCCTCAATGCGTTCCGGCACTTCCAGATATCCGACGGAGAAATCCCTTTTTGCTTTGGAATGCCGACCAGCATGCGCGATCCGCGGCATCACTGCCAGCACCCGCTGAACTCCGGCCAGTACGCCCAAATGGTTTATCGGCTCTATCTTCGCACGGGAGACCGGAAGCAACTGGCCCACTACTATGAGTCGGCGAAGCGGGCGATTCGCTACCTCTATCTTCTCGATGACGATCACTGCGGGCTGGTCCATGATCAACCGCACGTGCTGCCCGGCGGGGCGTGGCCTGCCAATCAGTTTTATGATTGCTGGCCCTGGCACGGTGTCTCAAGCTACGTTGCGGGAACCTGGCTGGGAACGCTGGCCGCCGGAAAGGAGTTGGCTAGGGCGGCGGGCGACCAGGAGTTCCTTGCTGAGTGCGCCGGGCGGCTGAAGAAAGCCCAGAACGCCTTTAACGAGAGACTTTGGACGGGATCGTATTACCGGCTTTGGAACGACGTGAAAACCGGAAAGATGAACGACGTCCTGCTGGCCAATCAGTTGATGGGCGAGTGGTGCGCAAAGGTTGTGGGATTCGAAGGCGTGCTTCCGCAGGAACGGATTCACTCGGCGCTGGGGGAGATTGCCCGGCTGAATCTGGGAGCGACTTCCTACGGCTTGATCAACGGGGTCACACCCGACGGCAAGCCTTACGATACGAAGGTTCATCCTGAAGGCGACTTTGGCTTGAACATTTTTGTCGGCGAGAACCTCTGCGCCGCCATGACGTTCCTGTACGATGGGCAACGGGACACGGGGCTTGAAATCGCCCGCAGGCTGTATGAAGCAATGGCAGTGAAGGCGCGCTCGCCGTGGAACCAGCGATGCTTGCTGAACGGGCAGACCGGATTGCCGTTTTGGGGCGACGACTATTATTCCAACCTGGCGATGTGGGTGGTTCCGATGGCGCTGGCCAGACAATCCGTGGCCGAGTTCACCGGCTCGGGGCTGGTGAAGGACATGATCGACGCCGCATCGCGGGAAAAAGCTTAGCCGGTCTGTGGGCGGCGCGTTCGCGCCGCCCCATGTTTCCGGTTATCCGGCCATTAGGCCAGCAGCTTCATTTCATTGGGATCCCAGCGGACAACCTTCTGGCGGTAGTAGCTGAGGTTACTCAAAAGGGCCGCGCCGGCCGCGCGGAATCCGAAGACGGCGTCTTCCACAACCGGCTGCCGCGTTCGTACCGCGTGGAAGAAATTCTTCATATGATCGTAGGTGTCGTCGTAGCCCTTTGGTGCGACATACTTTTCTTCGGCCAACGGGATGGGACCGGAAGGATGCTCGATGGGATACTCCTTGTAATAAGACTCCAGATATTCTTTTTGCATGGCGTCGGCCCAGCTTTCGATGACGTAACCCGGCGCTTTGGGGCGCGGAACTCGTGAAAGGCTGACGCCTCCGCCGCCGATGATCATGGTGCCTTCCGAACCCGTGAAGATCAGACCTTCGTTTTCCGAGCCGCCATCGACAAAGTTGACGCGCACGCCTAGATTAAAGCCCTCAGGGTAGTCAAACAGTCCGACCAGCACGTCGGGCACGTCGCGGCCGTCGCGCCAGTAGCGAAGCCCGCCGGTGGCCATGGCTCGCGTGGGCCCGTTGACGCCGGTCACAAAGTGCGTGCCGCTGAACAGGTGCACGAACAAATCTCCGGCTTCGCCCGAGCCATACGCCTTCCACTTGCGCCACTGGAAAAAGTGTTCCGGATTCCAGGGAATTTTCGGTGCGGTACCGAGGAACCGAGGCCAGTCGCAGGTTTCCGGCGAGGCGTCGGGAGGGACGGTATAATTCCAGGCTCCCATCGAGGAATTCCGGTCCCACCAGGCGTTGACCATGTTGAGTTTGCCGATTGCGCCTGAGGCGAGCAGATCCTTCGCCTTGCGATAGATCATGGAACTGACCCGCTGGCTGCCGATCTGGATGATGCGGCCGGTCCGCCTGGCGGTTTCGATCATTTTGGGGCCGTCGGAGTATAGGTGGATCATGGGCTTTTCGCAGTAAACGTCTTTGCCCGCGTTCATGGCGTCGACCGCAGTCCGCATGTGCCAATGGTCCGGCGTCCCGATGACCACCGCGTCGATATCCTTGCGGGCGAGGATTTCCCCGTAATCCCGCGTGGTTTGAATGCCGTCGCCCCAAAGCTCTTTGGCGTGCGTGAGCCGCCCGTCATAACAATCGGCCGCGGCTCTGACTTTTACTCCGGGCACCTGAGCTGCCACTTTTGTGTCCGATTGTCCCCGGCCGCCGGCCCCGATGAGGGCGATCTGGATATGGTCGTTGGCCGCAATTGGTTTTGCCGGCTCGCTCTGCTGCTCCTCGGCCATTACGTGATGTGTTATGCCGCCTGAGATGAAAGTTCCTGCCGTCATGATGCCGCCTGCTTTCAAAAAGCCTCTCCGATTCACTTTCTCTGCCATCGCTTCACCACCTGTGTGATAGGATCAACGCTCGGTACTCTATCGGAGAGACTCGCAGGCGTCAACCCTCAATTGCAAGCGTCTGCGCCCACAGCGGCTGTGGGCAGTTTGGAGCCGTAGCAGCGGCCTTCGGCGTCAAAATTGATCCCGTGTCGAAAAATTAGATTGACAGCATATTGCGCCCCAAGTTGTGTTATACTCGTTTTGCGCTTAACACCGCGGTTGTGTGGTGCGGCTGATCCGAATAATTTAGTGCGTGATCCGATAACTCCCGCCTTCAGTTTTCTCCGTATGTTTTTAGCGTAAATCAATGACTCTGGCAGGGCCCGTTCCTGTGCGCACGGTAGTATCAGGTGTGCGCTGTGAGCAGCTATAGCCAGAAAGAGAGAAGATAACACTAGTGCAGAATTTTTCAGAACTATCAATTTCACCCTATATCAAGGAGCGCCTTGCTCAGGCCGGCTTTTTAACGCCGACTCCCGTGCAAGCTGCGGCAATCCCGCAGGCGCTCGAAGCAAAAGACGTGCTCGCGACCGCGCAGACGGGAACCGGCAAAACGCTGGCGTTTCTGGTGCCGATTATGGAAGACCTGCTGAAGCAGCGGACGCCGGGAATTGCGGCGTTGGTGCTGGTGCCGACGCGCGAACTCGCCATGCAGGTTGCGACCCAGTACGAGCGGCTGCGAGGCAAGCAACGCCCGGGGGTAGCCCTGGTGGTGGGCGGACTCGCTGAAGGGCAACAGCTCAACTCCTTGCGCAGGGGCGCGCGCCTGGTGGTGGCAACGCCGGGCCGGCTGGAAGACTTTCTGGAACGCAAACTCATCAGCTTCCGCGAGCTGCGGATGCTGGTTCTTGATGAAGCGGACCGCATGCTGGATATGGGATTCCTCCCCGCGATTCGGAGAATCGCAGCGGCGCTGCCTAAAGAACGTCAGACGATGTGCTTTTCCGCAACGCTTGAAGCTTCAGCCGCGCGCTTTATCCACCAATATGTAAAAAACCCCGTGCGGCTCTCTTTTGGGTCAACTTCAAAGCCCTCGGAAAACGTGCGGGTCCAGGCTCTTGAAGTCGCTCCCGACCGTAAGCAGGACGTCTTGCAGCATTTGCTTTCTCAGGAAACCGGGCGCTGCCTGGTGTTTGCGCGGACCAAGCGCGGCACCGAGCGGCTGGCCAAGAGCCTGAACCGCAACGGATTCTCGGCCGCCATGATCCACGGCGACCGGTCGCAATCGCAGCGGACCGCGGCGCTTGCGGGATTTCAGCAGGGCCGCTACCGCGTGCTGGTGGCCACGGACCTGGCCTCCCGCGGCATTCACGTCCAGGACATCACCCACGTCATCAACTATGACCTGCCGGAGATTGCCGAAAGCTTTATCCATCGCGTGGGACGGACCGGGCGAGCCGGCGAACGCGGCGTTGCTTCCACGCTCTTTTCAAGGGAGCAGCGGTCCGACTTGAATCAGTTGGAGCGCGCGCTGGGCATTCGCATGGAACGGATGCAGGTGGCAACAAGCCTGACCCAACACCAGGATTCGGCGCGGACAAGCGCGCAACATCCCATAGCGTCTGCGCCCAAGTACAGGATGGCTCGCCTCCCCGGCGAGGTCCTGCAAGCGCAGATGTAACCTTCTAACTGCTGCTGAGAAGCGCGACTTCAGCAAAATAAGTGATCCAAGAAAGCCGCCGGCTCGCGTATAATCGCGCTCGATACGTCACGCGCGGGCCGGAGGCGGACTTGGTCATTTCCATGCCGCACTCGACCGTTTGAGGCGTAAGCGGGAGTGTGAATGTTTATTGGCATGGAGGCCGGGCTGGTTGTCGTCGCCGTTGTGCTGGCCTTCACGGTTCCGAAGCTCGGTTCATGCTGGTTTGAGGCGCTGGAGCGCGGTTTCCACAGGCTGGCCGAGCGGCGCGCGCTTTCGGTGCTGGTGGTGGGCCTTGCGGCGCTTGCGGCAAGGGCTGCGCTCTTGCCCATCCTGCCGATTCCCCATCCGGGCATTCACGACGAATTCTCCTACCTTCTGCTTTCCGATACCTTCGCTCATGGACGGCTGACGAATCCCACAAACCCCATGTGGGTGCACTTCGAGAGCTTTTACATCTTTTGGAAACCCACTTACACCTCGATGTTTTATCCCGCCCAGGGCTTGATGATGGCCGCCGGGCAGGTTGTTCTGGGGCATCCCTTCTGGGGCGTCTGGCTGAGCGGCGGCCTGATGTGCGCCGCCATCTGCTGGATGCTGCAAGGATGGCTGCCGGCGGGGTGGGCATTGCTCGGCGGTTTTCTGGCAGTGGTCCGCCTGGGCACGTTCAATTACTGGGTCAACAGCTATTGGGGAGGAGCCGTGGCGGCGATCGGCGGGGCGCTGGTGCTGGGAGCGTTGCCTCGGCTGATGCAGAAGCAGCGGCCCCGCGACGCCCTGTTGATGGGGATCGGCTTTGCCACCATCGCCAACAGCCGGCCTTACGAGGGGCTCTTCTTCGGCATTCCCGTGGCCGTGGCGCTGTTTGGGTGGATCATCAAAAAGGAAGGTCCAGCACTTGCGGTCGCGCTCAAGCGCGTGGCCGCGCCTCTGTTGCTGGTGCTGGCTTTGACCCTGGCAACCATGGGATATTACTTCTGGCGCACCACGGGCAATCCCTTGCGCCCGCCCTACATGGTGTACGTCCACACCTATGAGCCGGTACCGTATTTCCCCTGGCAAAAGGTGAAACCCCTGCCGGATTATCATCACCCGATGTTCCGGTCCTTCTTGGTGGATCATGTGATCACCACCTACGAAGACTGCCGGACGGTTTTAGGCCTTGCCAAGCGCGAGTTGAGAGAGTTCCTTGAGACATGGAGTTTCTTTCTGGGATTTGCATTTACGCTTCCGCTGTTGCTCGTGCCGGTGACTCTACCCTACGGCTTTGCATGGCAAGACATAAGCGGCGAAACGCGCTTTCTGCTGATTGTCTGTGGAGTGACTCTGGCGGGAACGACGTTGCCGATCGCTTTCAGTCCTCATTACATTGCGCCCCTTACCTGTGCGATTCTGGCGCTGGTTTTGATTGCCCTCCGCCGGTTACGCTCTTGGCAGTGGCGGAGCAAACCTGTGGGCCAGTTCATCACGCGGGCCGTTCCGGCGATTTGTGTACTTCTGTTGGCGCTGCGAGTGGCCGCGAGCCCGCTAGACCTACCGCTGCCGGCCGAGTGGCCGGGACGAGGTGTACCAACCTGGTGCTCAACGGGACCCTCCAACCAGGAACGCGCAGCCATGCTGCAAAAGCTCAGGCGCTATCCCGGCCGCCAGCTTGTCATCGTCCATTACAATCCTGACCACGAGATTTCTTTTCACGAATGGGTTTACAATCGGGCGGAGATCGACACTGCAAAGGTCATCTGGGCGCGCGACATGGGTGCAGCGAAGAATGAGGAACTGATTCGGCATTTTAAGAACCGGCACGCCTGGGTGGTTGACGCTGACGATCATCCTCCGAAGCTGCTGCCTTACTCGGAGGCTGTGAAACAGCGGAATGGGACCGCAGTCCAATCATCGCCATGAAACTTGCCGATCAAATCATGGAAAACACCCATGCTTACCGGTTGTGGCAGGCGCCGTTTGTTGCGCAGAAGTTGGCGCCAGTGCTTGCCCACAATGATCTGGCGCGTGTGCGCCGAGTGCTGGACGTCGCTTGCGGGCCGGGAACCAATACCGCGTATTTTGCCGGTTCGGATTACCTTGGGGTTGACTGGAATCCGGAATATATCGAATATGCCCGCCGTCGTTATAAGCGGAACTTTTTGGTCGCCGATATCACGCGATATACGGTTTCTCCCAGCGAGCGTTTTGACTTTATCCTCGTCAACAGCTTCCTCCACCACATTGAGACCCCGGACGCTCTGCGCATCCTTTCGCACCTCAAGACGCTATTGACGGACGACGGGAACGCCCACCTGGTTGATATGCTGCTTCCGGAGCGGCCTTCGGTGGCCCGGTTTCTTGCTCGCAGGGACCGCGGCAAGTTTGTGCGCAAGATCGATGAATGGCTGAAAATTGTTGAGCGGACCTTTGAGCCTGTTAAGGTTGAGCGTTATGATCTGAAATCGTGCAGCATGGCCCTGTGGAACATGATCTACTTCAAAGGACGGCCAAGAAGATGAGCTTGCCATTCCGACTTTCCATTGCCGTGCCGATCCACAACGAGGAGAGCGTCTTGCCCGAATTGTTGCGCCGGACCCGGGCTGTTCTGGATGGGGTGTCCGGAGGCCCGCATCAATTGCTTTTTGTCGACGATGGAAGCGCTGACCGCACGCTCGATATTCTTGAGCAAGCATGCCACGATGATCCGCGCATTACGGTGATTTCTTTGTCACGGAACTTTGGGCACCAGGCGGCGCTGACTGCCGCGCTCGACTACGTGCAGGGTGACGCCGTGGTGCTGATGGATGGCGACCTGCAAGACCCGCCAGAATATATCCCGGCTTTTGTCGAGCGGTTTGCGGAAGGCTACGACGTGGTCTATGCCACGCGGGCCAGCCGCAAAGAAAGTTGGTGGCTCAAGTCGTGCTATTTTCTCTTTTACCGAATGCAGGCAATGTTATCGGAAATACGGCTGCCGCTTGACGCGGGGGATTTCGGTCTGATGTCGCGCCGCGTGGTGGGTGAGCTTCGCAACATGCCGGAGCGCCACCGCTACCTGCGGGGCCTGCGAAAATGGGTCGGCTTCCGGCAGGTGGGCATTCCCGTCGAGCGCGCGGAGCGGCATTCGGGTAAAAGCAAGTACAGCCTGCTGAAGTTGCTGAAGCTGGCTTCAGACGGGATTTTCGCTTTTTCTATTCTGCCTCTCCGCGCCGCGACCTTGGCGGGCGGGCTTGCCATCGCGGTCTCAGGTTTATACGCGCTGTATTCGCTCTACGCAAAAATCTTTCTCAGCCAGTCTCCAAGGGGCTTCACGGCGCTGGTTTTCCTCATCAGCTTCCTTTCGGGAGTCCTTCTGTTTTTCCTTGGAATTATCGGGGAGTACGTCGGCCGCATCTACGAGGAAATCAAGGCCCGCCCTGTCTACATTATCGGCAAGATCATCGGCGATGCGCCTTCCGGCTACCGTGGCAAGAATCCTTCAGACAGTTTGCGGGGGCAGGCGGCGGAGCGCCTCGGGGCATCCGGCGAAGCGGCCAACCCGCGCGATTGACTCCTAGGAACCCTGCAATGCGCGCCGATTATGCTGAACATTACCGGGATCTGTACGAGCGGCACTGGTGGTGGCGCGCACGGGAGCGGTTTATTCTGGATACCCTGCGCGCTACCCAGCCGCCCGAGGGCTGGAAGCGAATTCTGGATGTTGGGTGCGGCGACGGGCTTTTCTTTGATCAACTGGCGCAGTTCGGAGAGGTTGAAGGAGT
>JAJYHU010000347.1 GCA_021784615.1 Acidobacteriota bacterium
CGATAATCCTCGCGAGGAGCGGTTTCCGTTTTTAAGATGGGTAAGCCGGCGGTCAACAACCACAAATTCCGCGCTCAGATTGCGCTTTGCCAGCTCTTCGTGCAAGCAAGCCGCCAGCCGCGAATCTCCGGAGCCCACGTCGAGGATGCGGGCGTGGCGACGGCCTGTCCGGGCAAAGTATTGAACAAGCAGCCGGAGACAACCCGAGACGCCTCCCAGCCGGCGGTTAATCCGCCACAGGTCGTCGAAACTCTGCTGGATTTCTTCAGGACTCCCCAAGTCGTCGTCCAGCCACTCTCGTGAGGGAACACGGCGCATGGTCGGATACTTTCTAATCCGCTCGTGAAACTACCAGGGCGGAGTTTTTAGATCCAAAGGCAATACAGTTACAAATCGCGTGTTTGATCTCAACTTGCCGGGAACGGTGGGGAACATAATCCAGATCGCACTCCGGGTCAGGGGCGTCGAGATTAAGAGTGGGCGCAACGCGCCCGTCGCGGATTGCCAAGAGCGTGGCCGCCACTCCGGCGGCGCCGCAGGCGCCCTGGGGATGCCCAATGATGGACTTCAGCGCGGAACAGGGTACTGCAAAGGCGCGCTTTCCAAGAGCAATCTTGAGAGCCCGCGTTTCAATACGGTCGTTCAGCACGGTGGAAGTGCCATGAAGATTAGCGTAATCCACCTGGGCCGGGCCGATGCCCGCTTGTTCCATGGCCAGGCTTATCGCCCGCGCAGGTTCTTCGCCGTCTTCGCCCAGGCGCACCCGGTGAAAAGCCTCGCAAGTCGAGCCATAGCCCGAAATTTCTCCGTAAATACGGGCTCCGCGCGCCCGCGCCCGCTTGTAGTCCTCCAGCACAAAGATCCATGCGCCCTCGCCCAAGACAAAGCCGTCGCGGTCCGCCGAGAAGGGACGCGAGCCGCGCTCGGGATCCTGGTTCCAGGAAGCCGTGACGATACGCATCATTGTGAAGCCCTTCAAAATCAAGGGAGCCAGCGGAGCGTCCGCTCCGCCGCAAACCACCGCATCCGCCGTCCCGCAGCGAATATTCTGCGCGGCATAGCCAATGGCATCCGTGGAAGAAGTGCAGCCTGTCGAGATCAAATGGCTGAAGCCGCGAAATCCAAAATGCATGGAGATCTCGCTGGCAAGGGTGCCGATGGTCGCGGATGGAACCGTATAGACGCTGCATTGCCGCACGTGCCCGGCAAAGTAAAGTTCGTATTGATGTTCGACGAACTCCTGGCCGCCGCCGCCCGAACCCAAAAGCACGGCGATCTTGCGCCGCTCCTCAAGCGTCATCGCGGCGGGATCGAGGCCGGCGTCCCGAATGGATTCCTCGGCAGCCGCAATGGCCAGAGGCACCACACGGCTGACGTTTGCGGCATCCTTGGCGCTGAGGTATTGGGCAGAGTCAAACCCCACGATTTCCCCGGCAATCTGCACGGGAAGACAGGACGGATCAAAGCGCCCAATCCGCCGCACTCCACTCTTACCCTGCCACGTTGCGGCCCAAAACGCTTCGCGGCCCAGGCCGTTAGGACTCACCGCTCCGATCCCGGTTACAACTACGCGACGCTCGATCACCATAACCTTTCGGGAAGGTATCGTGTTCCCTTTCGCGGTGTGCCGTTGCTTTTTGAAGGGGCAATTACAAAGCGCCGGCTTCCAGACCCCGCATCTTCACGGCGCATAGCGAGCCGGGCATAGTATCTGGAGAATTTAAGGTTTCCGTTCCAAGCTGATGTCGTACTTAACCTCAAACACATCCTTCACCTTGAATGCCCCAAGCGCCACGCTAAGAGGTTGGATGTTGAAATCCCGCAAGTGGAGGTCTGTTTTTCCGCGCACTCGTAACCGGTCGCCGTCTTGCTGGCAGTCAAGAGGGAACTCGACCTGCCGGGTAACGCCATGGAGGGTTACTTCCGCCAGCAAGCGCCACTCATCTGCCTGCTGTCCGGGACGGATGCTGGACGATTGTAGCTTGATGGAGGGGTAATGCTTCACGTCGAGTTGAGCAGGGCCAAGCATTGTTTCTGCAACTTCACGGCGGTCGGATGGGGAAGCCCAAGGGTCCAGCACGGTGAGGGATGTGGCTTCTCCCAGCATGCGAACCCACCACGGTTGATCACCCGAAATTTGCGCCGTGCCGCTGAAATGGGTGAGAGCAATCAGATGGTCGCTCCCGAGCATGCTCAAGAATCCGCTCCGGAACAGATGAATCTCAATGTGGCTGGCATGGGTGTCAATCCGGTATGCGCCCTGAACCTGGGCCCGTAAGCCCACGGGCCACAGGGTGGCCAGCAACAGGATCGAAGCCGAAAGAAAACCCTGGGCACCCAGGGGAGGCCGTGATGCAAAAATTCTCTTTTGAGGGGTGCCCGTTTGAACACGCCTTCGGCCAAGACACGGCGCACCTGACACTGGAATCCGAGCGTGATGTTTTTCCAATAGATAACTCGCCCCGACGGCCACAGCGCCGTCAAAAATATTCCCCGCTTCTTCTAAATTAGCACCCATATTACCGGCAGGCGAGAAGTAAATCAACAGGGTATGCACAGGAGCCAGATCCGTTGTCCTTGGGTGTTTCTTTGCATGGGCAAGTTAAGATAGACTGTCCCTGGATTTTGCGGGATCAACACAATACATTTTCAGGAGGAAACAACCATGGAGCACATCATCGAGAAGCTGGTTCAAGATTTCGAAACAGGTGGGATCACCCGCCGGCAACTGATTCAGAGTTTGGCGCTTGCCATAACGGCGGCCGCAGCAACCAGCACGGCAGACGCAGCCACAGCTGGCGATCCCGCGTTCAAAGCCGTTGCCGTCAATCATATTTCATACCGCGTCGCCGACTATGCCAAGACCCGCGACTTCTATGTCGATCTGCTGGGGATGAAGGTCAGGCACGACAACGGGAAAGAGTGCGCTCTGGTGTTCGGCCCCAACGACACCGTATTGATTCCGCGGAACTATCCGACCGGTACGCCGGTTGTCGACCACATCGGGTATACAATCGCCCATTTTGACAGGGAAAAAGTGGAAGCGGAACTGAAGCGCCGCGGGCTCAATCCGAAAGCGGACGGCGACAACAGCTTCCATGTTCACGATCCGAACGGCTTTGACGTGCAGATCTGCAGCAAGACAATGAAACCTTAATTGGAGTGGGTGCTGAAAGGGATCCGCGCCGCGTGATCAGCGCCGAACCGGGAGGCATGGTTCGACCGCGGAGGTTAGAACCCGCAACCTGAAATAGGCTGGAATTCACGAGCCGCAGAAGCAAGCGCTGCTTTGCGTTAGGGCCCTCCGGATCAAATAAACAGGCTGGTCCGCGACTTCAGCGAATCCGCCAGAAAGCTCGCCACCCCGCCCGATTCCAGGCCTTCGGCAAGCTCGGATTGTTTGATCCCCATAACGTCGCGGGACATCTCGCAAGCGATGGCGCGCACGCCCAGCTCCCGCGCGAGCGCGATCATGTCCTCCAGCGAGGTGACGTTTTTCTCCTTCATCATGGACCGGAGCATCTTGGCGCCCGCGCCGAAATAGTTCATCTTGGAAACTGGAAGGTTCAAACTCGACGCCGGAGACATGAGGGCCATCATTTTCTGGAAGAGGGTCTTGCCGGAGAATTCCGTGCCCTTCTTGAGGACGCTCAGGCCCCAGAAGGTAAAAAACATGCTGACCTGCTGCCCCATGGCCGCGGCGCCCGTAGCAATGATGAAGGCTGCGAGCACGCGGTCCAGGTCACCCGAGAAGACGACAATCGCGACCCGGTCCTCCGGCGTCCGCTCTTCGAGATTCTGGAGGCGCTTCGAGAGTTCCTGCACCTTGTCTTCAAGCGCCTGCACGCGGGACGAGTCTGCTCCCGCTCGGGTGTCGAAGCTAGTTCCCATCAGCGCGCCTCCTCATGAGGTTCTCTTGATGTAATGGACGAACACGTCCGCGCCGTCCACCGACTCCGTATCCTGACCGACCAGTTCCACATCTTTCGCGATCTTGGCCCAGCCCTGAAAGTCCGCGACCGATCCCCGGTCTGTAGCGATAATCTTGAGCACCTGGCCGGGTTCAAGATTGCCCGCTTCCTTCCTCGCGTTGACCAAAGGCATGGGGCAGTTGAGGCCGCGAGCATCCAACAACTTGTCAAAAGACTGGCTCATGGCGATACTCCCGCAATCCGCGGGTTAATGCCTCCCTGGTTTCCCGATCGAAAATCGGCAGGCCGCAGTTGCACACGAAAAATACCTCCGCTTGGCAGGATTATACCAGCGCGGCATTTGCGCGGAAAGAAGTTTAAGGCCCGCATAGAGCGCCTGCCCCGGAATGAGAAAACCAACTCAGAAATTCACCGGTGTTCGGGGGCCGGGAGGCGGGGGCTTTTACGCCCATGCTAAAACACCTTATGGTATGCTTTCCCGTGAGGGCGTTTCAGCCGTTTCTCAACAGATTAAACCGGGCGTTTTTTGAAGCTCATTTTCCGTTCATCGAGCGGCGCCGCAACTAAATTGAAGGAGTCAGTTATGCGAATGCTTCTCCATGTCAAGTTTTCGACGGAAACCTTTAACGCCGCCGTGCGGGATGGCAGCGTGGGCAAGAAAATACAGCGCATCATGGACGATCTGAAACCTGAGGCGGCTTACTTTACCGAATACGAAGGCCGCCGGGGCGTCATCCTGGTCGTCAATGTGGAGGATCCGTCCAAGGTTCCGATGTTTGCCGAGCCGTGGTTTCTGCAATTCAACGCGGAATGTAATTTCCACATTGTGATGTCACCGCAGGATCTGGCCAAGGCAGGCCTGGAGGCGCTCAGCAAAAAGTGGACGTAGCGGACTACGGTCACACCCCAGCGGTGGCAACGCGCTAGACCCGGACGTGTGACCGCGCAATTTTATTTGCGATTCGATGCCGGCGGCAGCGGGCAGATTCTCTACGGGTCGCCGTTGAGTTCACCAAGGAGGTTCATCATGGCAGAGAAAAAAATTATTGCGGTTGTGGGGGCAACGGGAGCGCAAGGCGGCGGCATGGTTCGCGCCATTTTAGGCGACCCGAACGGCGGTTTTGCGGCGCGTGCGCTCACGCGGGACGTGAATTCAGAGAAAGCCTGGGCGTTGGCCCAGCAGGGCGCGGAAGTCGTCGCCGCTGACGTGGACGATCCTCAAAGCTTGAAAAAGGCGTTTGCAGGCGCTTACGGAGCGTTTTGTGTCACGTTTTATTGGGCGCACTTCTCGCCGGACAAAGAGCTGGCGGAAGCTGCCTCAATGGCCCAGGCTGCGAAGGACGCAGGCCTGAAACACGTCATCTGGTCGACGCTTGAAGACACGCGCCAATGGGTGCCGCTCAGCGACAACCGCATGCCCACGCTGATGGGCAAGTACAAAGTGCCGCACTTCGACGCCAAAGGTGAAGCAAATCACCTCTTCAGGGGGCTGGGCCTGCCGGTCACGCTCCTGCTGACCTCGTTTTACTGGGACAACTTTATTTACTTCGGCTCGGGCCCCAAGAAAGGTCCGGACGGCAAGCTTGCCATCACCTTCCCCATGGACGATAAAAAGCTTCCGGGCATCGCCGCTGAAGACATCGGCAAGTGCGCCTACGGCATCTTCAAGCGCGGCCCGGAGTTCATCGGCAAGACCGTGGGCATCGCCGGCGAGCACCTGACCGGCGCCCAGATGGCCGCCGCTTTCACGAAAGCCCTGGGCCAGGAGGTTCGCTACAACGCCGTAACCCCGGATGAGTACCGCAGCTTCGGGTTCCCTGGCGCCGACGATCTCGGCAATATGTTCCAGTTCAAACGCGACTTTAACGACTATTTCTGCGGCGCGCGCAATCCCGATTTCGCCCGCAGCTTGAATCCGGAACTCCAAACCTTCGACGCCTGGCTTGCCCGGAACAAGAGCCGGATACCACTCGACTAAGTGCGCCCTTGAGCTGCCGGTTTCGCACCCTGGCACGTTGGCGGCAGGAAGCACTTCAAGGAAGACAAGCATGGACGCGGAACAACTCAAGGCATTGCAAGCGCCTTTGAAGCAAAAGTACCGGGAAGAACCCGCAGCAGCACTGGTAACGCTGAAGGCACAGGCTCGGCGAGGGAGTCACCTGCAAAGTTGAGACGGGGAAAGCGCTGGCTGAAGCGGGTCTGCATCCTGCTACCGGTGGCGATGGGCTTTCCGCCTGTTCGAGAGACATGCTCCTGAAGGCGCTGGCGGCGTGCGCTGGAGTGACGCTGCGGGCGGTGGCAACGGCCACCGGAATCTCCCTTCGTGATGCAACCATTCGCGCCGAAGGCGATCTTGACTTCAGAGGAACACTGGCTGTAACCAAAGATGTTCCCGTGGGTTTTAAGAGCATTCGCCTGAAGTTTGATTTGGAAAGCGACGCAAGTGAGGAACAACTGGCTTCGTTAATAAGTCTGACCGAGCGCTATTGCGTCGTTTATCAGACGCTGGCTAAGCCACCGGAGATCTCTGTAACTTACGAAGCTGGGGTTCAAAGTCAGGGCTACAGCTTCGGACAACCAGAGCAGAAAGTCTGACATCGCTGATAATGCGGCCCTTGTACGCAAGCCATTACGCGCGGAATTCCCATTGATGTGAATGCATATCCCACGCCGCCACTCAGCAAAATCAGCCCGTGGCGGTTGCCGTTGGTGAAAACGCCAGCCATCTTCCCGGTTACATTCCTGCCAAAATCACAGTAAACTTTCTTCCAGGAGGCTTGGTGATTACCGATGGGTCCTGCAGAATTTATCACGGCGCTGCGCAAGGGAAATCTTGACGCGGCGTATTTTTTTCGCGGTCCCGACCGCTTTCTCCACCAGGAATGCCGCGAAGCTGTGCGAGCTTCCGTTCCTGATGAATCGCGGTCGTGGTGCCTGACCGAGGTTGAATATGAGCCCGGGCTGCTGGAGCGCGAGTTGCAGGCTGCGCGGCAAATGCCCATGCTGGGCGGGCGCAGCTTCTTCCTGTTTTCCGATCCTGATGACTTCAAGCACGCGTGCGATGAGGATACCGAAGCTCTTCGCCTATACATCGAGGGACCCGCGCCCTTTTCCACTCTCGTCTTTTCTGCCGCGGAACCTGACCGGCGCCGCCGGTTCACCCAGCTTCTCGAAAAGAAAATGACGATCGTTGACATGCGTCCGCTTTCCGTCAGGCAGGCGGCCGCTTGGGCCGGGGAATTCCTCCGCCGCGCGGGGGTGGAGCTTGATGCGGAACTGGCGGAAGAAATCGCCGGAAAGTTCGAGACGGGCGGCGACTCAGGGCGGGGCCAAAGTTCAGAAGGCGTCAACTTGCTCTGGATGCGCACCGAGCTTGAAAAGCTGCTGACCGCCGTCGAGGGCAAGAAGCGACTGGAACCGGCCGACCTTGCGCTGATGGCTTCCTTCCGGGAAGAGCATGAAATCGGCAAGATGCTGAGGGCGATTGCCGAGCGCCAATGCGCGAAGGCGATCGAGTTCTTGCGCCAGCTCGTGGCCGGCAAGGTGGCGGAAACGCTGCTGCTGTGGTCGATCGGCGATCTTTTCCGGCAGGCGTTGAAAACCACGGGACCGGCGGGCGGCTGGGGCGGCCGCTCAAACCCCTTCTCAACGTGGGAGATTGCGCCGCTCGCCCGCCGCCGCTATACCCGCGAGGAATTGATGCGCGCTCTCACGCTGGTTCACGAGGCAGACATCAGAATCAAATCCTCATGGAAGGATTCCGGGCTGCTGCTAGAGTTTTTGGTTTGGCGGATTACGATGGCGCTGGAAGAAATCCCCGAGCAGGTGTCATTTTAAGAAAAAGGCCACCGGATTGCCGGCCCTCACTCGGTTCAGGATGCCAGCATCCAGCCGCTTTAGGAGAGTGCGTTGAACCGCAGGCTCAGCCGTGACTTATAGCGCGCGGCCGTGTTGCGATGCAAGATGCCCTTCTGAATCATGCGATCCAGCATGGAAAGCGTCGGCTTGAAGAGCGTTTCCGCCTTTGCCTTGTCCTTGGCGTCGAGCGCCTGGCGAAGCTGGCGGATCTGATGCCGCAGCCGGGTGCGGTGCGCGCGGTTGCGCTCCGTTTCGGCGCGCGTCTGGGTAAGGCGCTTGAGAGCAGACTTATGATTTGCCACAAATTCTCCTTTGCAAATGCACTGAACCTAATACTGTAGCAAACGCCCGCCACGGCGTCAACGACGGGGAACGCCAAAAATGACCGAGCCGAACCAAGATCGTGCTGTGCAAATCCTGCTGCCGCGGGAGAAAATCGCCCAGCGCGTACGGGAACTTGGCGCCGAGATCGCCAGGGATTATCGCGGCCGCACCCCGCACCTGGTAGGCGTCCTAAAAGGAGCCTGGGTCTTCATGGCGGATTTAGTTCGCCAGCTCGACCTTGATGTTACAGTCGATTTCCTGGGCATTGCAAGCTACGGGGCGGGAACGAATTCGTCAGGCGAGGTCAAAATCACCAAAGACCTTGACGTCAGCATCGAGGGACGCGACGTTTTGATTGTAGAAGACATTCTGGATACCGGCCACACCTTCAAATTTCTCCAGGAAATCCTTTCCCTCCATCAGCCGCACAGCGTGAAGCTTGTTACGCTGTTGGACAAGACGTCCCGGCGCGTCTTGCCCGTCCACGCCGATTATGTGGGGTTTCAAATCCCCGACGTCTTTGTCGTGGGCTATGGTCTCGACTTCAACCAGCAATACCGGCAGCTCCCGGACGTCCGTGTGATGAGATCGCAAGACTCCGTGTAATCTCTGCAATTTCAGCGCTCAAAAACTCCGTTGCCCGCTTGGACCTTCAACACGGTATAATATGTGCCGCCGATCAATCCCATGAGTGAATTTTCAACCCCTCTAATGCGCCAATACAGCGCCATTAAGGAGCGACACCCGAACGCGCTGCTGCTTTTCCGTCTGGGAGATTTCTATGAGCTCTTCTTTGAAGACGCTCTGGTGGCTTCCAAGGAACTCCAGATCACTCTGACTTCCCGCAACAAGGAAAAGGGAGTGGCGGTGCCGATGTGCGGCGTTCCCTATCACGCCGCCGAGGGCTACATCTCCAAGCTAATCCGCCGGGGTTACCGGGTGGCCATTTGCGACCAGGTCGAAGACGCGCGCCAGGCCAAAAAGCTGGTCAAGCGCGAAGTCACGCGGGTGGTCACGCCCGGGACGGCGACAGATGCCCAGCTTCTGGAGCCGCGGCACCACAACTATCTGGCGGCGGTGATTGAAACGGATGGAACCATCGGGCTGGCCTTTGCGGACCTTTCAACCGGAGACTTTCGTCTGACGGAAACAGCTGGGGAAAGCAGGCGCGAGCGGCTCTTTGAGGAACTCGAGCGCATGCGCCCCAGCGAGTTGCTGCTTCCATCCCCCACGCACTCTCCTGGATTGTCTCCTAACGCCCAAACCACGATCACGGAAACTCACTTGGAAGAGTGGGTCTTCAGCAGGGATTATGGCGAACGGCTCCTCAAAGAACATTTCGGCGTGGTCTCGCTGGCCGGGTTCGGGCTCGAAGGCCGCGCCGGTGCAATCGGCGCGGCAGGCGCCATCCTTCACTACGTTCGGGAAACGCAAAGAGGCGGATTGTCCCATTTCAACGGAGTCCGTTTTTATCAGGAACACGACTCGCTGGTTCTGGACTCCGCAACTCTGCGGAACCTGGAATTGATCGAGCCCCTGGCGGGCGGCGATCGGGACGCCACTTTGCTCGCGGCGCTGGACCAATGTGTGACGACGCTGGGAGCCCGGAAGCTGAAAACCTGGCTCTTGCGCCCCTCGACCGATCGCAGCGAAATCGAGGGCCGCTTGGATGCCGTCGAAGAACTCTCCAACCATACGATCGCGCGCGAAGAAGTCCGCCGCGTTTTGACCGGCATCCAGGACTTGGAACGCATCCTTAGCCGGGTGCTTCTTGAATCCGCAAATGCCCGCGACCTGCTGGCGCTCAAAGCCTCGCTTGAGCAATTGCCGCTGGCTTATACCTACCTCGGCGGTTTTCACGCTTCCAGGCTTGGGGAGCTTCACGGCCGTCTGGACAAACTCGAAGATGTTCACGGCCTGCTGGAGCGGTCGATCCATCCCGACCCGCCGGCTCTGCTGACTGAGGGCAACCTGATTCGGGCGGGCTATCACGCCGAACTGGATTCCTTGCGGGAACTCAGCCTGAACAGCAAACAACTGATCGCGGCGATTGAAACGCGGGAGCGCGAGCGCACCGGCATCTCTTCGCTCAAGGTGCGCTTCAATAGTGTTTTTGGCTACTACATCGAGGTCACCAGGCCCAACCTGCCCCTGGTTCCCTCCGACTATGAGCGAAAGCAGACTCTGGTGAACGCCGAGCGCTTTATGACGCCGGAGTTGAAGGATCTCGAAGCCAAGATTCTGGACGCCGAGGAACGCAGCCAGAGCCTGGAGCGCCAGTTGTTCACGGAGATCCGCAGGAGCGTGGGAGCGGAGGCCCGCCGCATCCGGCAGACCGCGGAAGTTCTGGCTGAACTTGACGTGCTCGCTTGCTTCGCGCATCTTGCCGCGGACCGCAATTACCACCGCCCGGAATTTTCCGACGACGGCGAACTGGCCATCTTCCAGGGACGCCATCCCGTGATTGAGCATCTTGCGCCCCGCGAGGACAGCGGCCAATTCATCCCCAACGACCTTTACCTGAATTCGACCTCCGACATCCTCCTGATCGTTACCGGTCCCAACATGGGCGGGAAATCCACCTACTTGCGGCAGACGGCGCTGGTCGCCCTGATGGCGCAAATGGGCAGCTTTGTGCCCGCAGACCGCGCCAAGCTGCCCATTTTCGACCGCATTTTCACCCGCATCGGCGCCTCTGACAATCTGGCGCGGGGGCGCTCCACATTCATGGTGGAGATGACGGAAACAGCAGCCATCCTGAACACCGCAACGCCGCGCAGCCTTATCCTGCTGGATGAGATCGGCCGTGGAACGGCCACTTTTGACGGATTGGCGATCGCCTGGGCCGTCGTAGAGCATCTGATGACGCACACTCGCGCTCGGACGCTTTTCGCCACCCACTACCACGAACTAACGGAGTTGGAGGATCTCGTTCCCGGCGTTCGCAATTACCACGTTTCCGTGAAGGAATCGGGCTCGAACATCATCTTTCTGAGAAAGGTTGAAGCCGGCAGCGCGGACAAGAGCTATGGAATTGAAGTCGCCCGCCTGGCCGGGCTCCCGGCAACGGTCGTCGAGCGCGCCCGCGAAGTCTTGAAGCGTCACGAACAGAGCGAACATACCGTGAGCGGGGGCTTGGCCGGAAAAAAGCGGGAGCCGAAAGATTTGCAGTTGACCATCTTTACCCCTTTAAACGCTGAGGTCGTTCAAGCCATCGGGAAGGTGGACCTTGATAACCTGAAGCCCCTGGAAGCCTTGAATCTGCTCGCCGAACTGAAAAGGCAAGTCCAGTCATGAGTCCCGGCTCGGCATCCCGATGGGACGGCCCCGGGTAATCCGGACAACCTGCCGGATCGGCTTGAACGCCCGCCGCGCTTGATTCGTAAGCGATCTGGAGACCGGAATTGTCTCGAAAACTTGCGCGCTCCCGCCTGGCAGTAGGTTTGATGTCCGGCACGTCTCTCGACGCCGTGGACGCGGCGCTTGTGCCCCTCGCGGGACCAGCGTCCGGGCCGGGCGTCCGTCTCATGGTTTTTGCTTCGGTTCGCTACCCGCCTGGTGTGCGGACTTTCTAGATCGAGAGGTCGGTAACGGCGGAGCTGGGAAAACAGAATAAGGCCTACCTGCCGGGGCAAGCCTCTAAGAACCTCTGAGCGCAAT
>JAJYHU010000411.1 GCA_021784615.1 Acidobacteriota bacterium
CCAACTCCCTGACGTTTCCGGGCCAGGGATGGAGCATGCAGGCTTCCAGCAGGACCGATGAAATGGGAAGCTGCGGCCGGCCAAGGCGCGCCGCCCAAATCCGCATAAAATGTTCGAGCAGCGGCAAAATGTCCTCCCGCCGCGCGCGGAGCGGCGGAATGTTGATGGAATAAGCGCTGACGCGGTAAAACAAGTCCTCGCGGAATTGCTTGGCCGCAATCGCCTGCTGGATGTTGACGTTGGTGGCCGCAAGAATCCGCACGTCCACTCTTTTGGGAAACGGGCTGCCCAGCCTGGCGAACTCGCCGTCCTGAAGGATGTGCAGAAATTTTGCCTGGGGCCCGATGGGCATTTCCGCGATTTCGTCCAGAAGGATTGTACCCTTCTGGCAGATTTCAAACTTGCCGGGTTTGGCGTGGTTTGCCCCCGTGAAGGCTCCTGCTTCGTGTCCAAAAAGCTCGCTTTCCAGCAATTCGGAAGGCAGCGCCGCGCAGTTCACCCGCATAAAAGTGCGGTAGGCCCGGCGCGACGTCGAGTGAATCAGGCGGGCGACAACTTCTTTCCCGGTTCCGCTTTCCCCCAAAAGCAGAACGGGAATGTCCAGGTTTGCGATCTGGCGAACTTGCTCGAGAACCTTCCGCATGGCAGGGCTGGCCGCCACAATCGCTCGATGCTCATCCTGCACGCTGCTCTCGGATGAAAGTTCCTTCGGCCCTGCACCGAGCTGCTCCGAAGCAAAATCATGCTCGGGCGTACCATACTCATCTAAGCCGGGTTGCTCCAGCCTGCTGGGTATTGAATTGGCAAAGGCATTCATCGTTCCCCCTTGAAACCCAAATGATGCCATTGGAAAAGCAATTTGAAAGAAAGCGTCTGGAGTCTCTCGGATAAGTTACTTCAGATCCTCCTTCTTGCTTGGAGATATGAAAACCACAAAACATTTATGACTTGGCGCTTGTAGAGGTTGGATGGAATAAAAATAGGTACGAGTTGTATAAGTGAGGTGTTTTTCACAGCTTGCAGTAAGCGATCCGCGCGAGGGGGCAAGCAGCTTTCGACTTGAGCAGTCCAATTGTGCGGGCAGAACCTGCGTTCGCGACATTTCCCCTCCAGAAATGTTGCTATTCATCTGCAATGGTATGATGCAATTTGCCGGACCGCAATTGGGTGATTCCAGGATTTAGCTCAATCAAATACCGGAAGAACGTGCGGCAAAGGCTTGAGAGGGCAGCCTTAGAGGACTTGCGTGAAATACCATAAGGCGGGTTGAAGCAGTGGAGAGAATACTATTGGTTGGGGTCGTAATAATAGAATTCTTAGGATCAATCCCCGTAGTCTATTCATTCCCAAGTAAATGTTCCATCCAATGCCAGCAGGAACAAGCCGGACTCAGGTAAATACCCCCTCTTGAGACCTCAAGAACGGCTTGGCCGAGGTCGGATGCCGCTCTGGTCTTCAAGACGTAACCACGAACTCCCGCCTGAAGCGCCGCCCGTTTATACTGGTTTTCAGAATGCAGACTGAGAAGAATGATTCTGGCCTTCTGATTCCAAATTAGAATTTCCCTGGCAGCTTTGAGGCCTGCAGAAAACTCACCAGCGGCATCAAGGATCGCAATATCGGGCTGGAAGTGCTTGACCAGGCGGACCGCATTCCGGTTGTCCGTCACCTCGGCAATCATGCGGAATCCCTGGCTTGAAAGCAAATTGGACAATTCCCTGCGAGCTTTCGGAAAGGCTTCGGTCAGGAGCACCTGCACCGGTGTTCCATCATACAGACCGGAAGCGCCTGCACTGCCAGCTTCGCACATAGGGCCTCCTAACGCTCCGTCCCATTCGGGGCGTCTTTCTTTCTGGAATGGTTAAGGCTCTACAACTTACCAGTGCAGATGTGGCAGGAAGATTGTTGACGCGAGCATCGAGGCGCTGGCAGCCCGGCGCCCTAGACTTTCCTGATTCGATGGACATTTGCATTCCAAGCGCGCCACGTTGAAGAGCGCGCGTCGAAGGCACCTTGCCCACCCGCAAGGGCCCTTGGCTAACCATGCGGAGTTTAAGTTGCGGGCGGGAGGATGTCAATCAAGTGAACACCTGAAGCAGCGGCAAAAAAAGACCTGTAGCGAGAAACTCCATCCGAGGTGGCGGCAAAGTTGCGAGGTTTTATTTCAGGCTTGAATGATGCCCTTGCGGATGGCATAGCGAACCAGGCCGGCGGTCTCATGGATGTCGAGTTTCTCCATGATCCGGGTGCGGTGTGACTCGGCGGTCTTAAAGCTCACGCCCAGCAGGTTGGCAACTTCCTTGGTGGTCTTGCCCTCGGCCACCAATTGAAGGACCTGGAGCTCTCTGGGCGTAAGGCTTTCCTGCGGCGCCAATTCATCTTTGGTGAGATAAGCTTCCACCACCGCCTGGGAAATGCCCGAACTCAAATAGGTCAGCCCGCTGTTGACATCCGCGATGGCCTGGATCAGGTCGGCGGCGGCGCGCGTTTTCAAAACGTATCCGCGAATGCCGGCGCGCATGGCCTGCAAAACATACTGGCGTTCGGTATGAACCGTCAAAAGAACGACGCGAATTTTGTTTCCGGAAGCTTTGCGAATTTCTTCCGCCGCCACAATGCCGTTTAGGATCGGCATGGAGAGGTCCAGCACGGCGACATCAGGCTCAAACTCCCGCGCCATGGCGATGGCTTCCTGCCCGTTCGAAGCCTCGCAAATGACTTTGAACCCTTCTTCCTCAAGGAGGGCCTTCAACCCTTGGCGAACAATCTGATGATCATCAGCCAGTAAGATTTTGAGCGGCATCGCGGTTTTCTAAGGGCACGGAAATCAGAACTTCCGTTCCCTGGTTGGGACTGGACGTAATAACGCAAGTCCCACCCACGAACTTAAGCCGTTCCCTCATATTAATCAAGCCGAATCCGCGCTCCGTGTTGTCGGTCAAAGCGGTGCGGAGGTCGAAACCGATTCCGTTGTCTCGAACCTTGCAGATGAACTCCCCCGCCTGTTGCCTGAGGGTCACGGTCATCGAGGTCGCTTTGGCGTGCTTGCTGGCATTCATCAGAGCCTCTTGCATCACCCGGTAAAGGGCTTCCTCAACGGGCGCCGGCAGGCGGCTGACGCCGTCCGCCTCAATCACAATCGGAACCCCGGTCCGCGCTGAAATCCCCTGGCTCAAAAACTCGATGGCCGGAGCCAATCCCAAATCATCCAGGATGGTAGGCCGAAGCTCATGCGAGAGCCTCCGCAATTGATCCTCAATTTCGTCCAGAAGCCCCTCGATTCCCCGCACCCGCTCGCCTTGCGCGGCAGGCAAGTCCCGGGCGACGGACTCCAAGGCGATATGGACAGAAGCGAGAAGCTGCCCCGCCTCATCGTGAAGCGCGTGCGCGATGCGCTTGGCTTCCTGCTCCAGAGCTTCCGTCAGGTGGCGCAGCGACTCCTGGGCCCGCTTCCTTTCCGCAATGTCGCGGGCAATCGCCTGAATGCCGCAGGGCTTCTCTTCGCGGTACACAAGCTGGCAACGGATCTCCACCGAAATCCGCCGGCCATCCCGGGTTATTAAGTCCAGTTCACACGGGCCGGGATATTCCCCCATCACCCTGCGGTTCAACATCCGGAAAGCGGCTTCCTGGGACTCGGGGGCGCACATCTCGCCGAAGTTCATCCGCCTTGCCGCTTCTCGCGCGTAGCCGGTTGCCTGCTCGCCCGCCCGGTTAATCGAAATGAAATTCCCCAGCAAATCGGTCGTGAAAATAATGTCGTTGGCGTTCTCGAACAACTCACGATAGCGCTCCTCGCTCATGCGCAGAGCCTCATTGGCCTCGACATAACCGAGGTAAGTAATCTCAAAAGGCATCAGGCATTCGTCGAGAAACGCCTCGGCGGATTTCACCAGGTGCTTGCGCTCCTGAGGCTGCAAGACCGGCGTCTCTCTCTCTTCTCCGTCGCCGTTGGGCACCCGAAATTTCCCCTCCTGCTCTTCCGGAACCAGCAGAGGGATTAGACTCTTGATCAAAGCGTCATGATGGATAGTGACCATTTCCGTCACACATAACCCGCCGGAAATGGCCTGCCTTCCGATCTCGTACGCCTCTTGCAGCGATTGTTCGCCAAAGCTGCGCAAATACTGTTTGAGCGCCGCGCTATACCGGTCCGCCAGTTCGTCTTTGATGGAGGGTTTATAGATCTGAGGACCCGAGGGGACTTTGACGCCTCCCCTGGTTCTGGCGGGCGTGCTGCGAGCCATGCGTATCCCCCATATTCGGTTTTTGCTTTCCGGCTCTATGCTCACGTTAACCTCGCGATGCCGCGCGGTCCGGATCTCCGAGATCGAGAAGCGGCCGCAAACCCCATGGCCGGCTCAGGAAGGGCCGCTTCGCCCTTCCCTAAATGAGGGTCTGTCCCGCCTTAGATGGGTCCCGTCTTACGGATGAATGCGTTAGACTGGCCTTTGCTCCTGCCGCGCATAGACAACGTCGGATTCCGGCGGGAGCATCGGCACTCTCTTGAGTTTCGTCCTGAAGGTGGAGTTAAGCGCCCACACCCTGGAACCGGGTGAGAATGATTGGACGCCACGCGTCACCTCCCCACTTATGTATGCTCAACCAGTAACATAAAAAAGTTGCCACAACAAGTGTGCAGGCATGCAATATCAGAGAAATTACCTTCTCCGGACGCCGCATATGAAACAGGCCCAAAACTACATCAGTCGTTCCGTCGAGGACTCCGAATCAGGAAGGCCGTCGGCCAGTTCCGCCTGCGGGATCTTCAACTGGTTCATCAAACGGTGCAAGTAACTGCGCGTAACCCCGAGTGCGCGGGCAACTTCAGTTTTGCTCCCGCCGCACTCGCGCAACGCCCTTAAGATGAGCCGCCTTTTGAAATTCCGCACGGCCTCTTCGTAGGAGCGTCCCGGCGCCGCCGGGTCAAACGCGTCACACAGATTCTTTGGCAGGTGCCGTAGCTCGATACTTGCACCTTCAGCGATGACCACCGCCCGCTGGACAGCATTTTCCAGTTCACGAACGTTTCCCGGCCAGGAGTATTCCTCGAGAGCACGCATCGCAGCAGGAGAAAACCCCTTGAGTCTCTTCTGGAACTGCTCGCAGTAGAGGGACAAGAAATGGTGGGCCAGAAGGGGGATATCTTCACGCCGTTCCCAGAGAGCAGGAAGATGAATCTCCACAACGTTCAAGCGATAGTAAAGGTCCGAGCGAAAGCCGCCCTGTAGCGACAGGCCCTCCAACTGGCAGTGGGTCGCGCAGATGACCCGAACGTTCGCCGGAATCGAAGCGTTGCCTCCCAGCCGCTCAAACGTCCGTTCCTGCAAGACGCGCAGGAGCTTGGCTTGCAGGCCCAAAGCCATATCGCCAATCTCGTCAAAAAACAGAGTGCCGCCATCCGCCTGCTCAAAGCGCCCGCGGCGCAGCGCCACGGCGCCTGTAAAGGCTCCTTTTTCGTGGCCGAAGAGCTCATCCTCGATCAGCGTCTCCGGCAAGTTTGCGCAGGAAAAGCCCACAAAAGGCCCCGAACAGCGGGGGCTCAGGTCGTGAATGGCGCGGGCAAGCAATTCCTTGCCGGTCCCGGTCTCGCCGGTGATCAGCACGCTGACGTCACAGGTTGCCAGTTTCCGAGCCAGATCAAAGGTCTGGGTCATCACATTCGTGAAACCGATCAGGTCTCCGAATCGGCCCGGCGTAAGCAAGGGGCCGCGCAGAAGAGACAACTCCAATTCGGCCTGGCGGGCCCGGTGTGCGCGGCGGAGCAGCAGCCGAAGGTCGGCGATAGCCGGCGGGCTCGCCAGAGTGTCGAATACGCCCTTTCCGGCCAGCAGGCGCGCCAAGTCGTCGTCCCCGTATCCGACGATGGCAATGATCGGAATATGTGGAATCGTCTGCTTAAAGGCCTCCATCAGGCGCAATCCGCGGGCGATCGCCGAGCCGCTCCCGGCTTCACTGAGATCAACTAAAATCACGTCGCAATCGTGCCCATCCTTCCGCACGTTCGAGAAGTCATGGAGGTTGCGGGAACAAACTAAAAAGCCGGGACCCAGCGCTCGGGTTATCAACTCGCTAAAACCGGGGTCCGCACTATAGAACATCGTGCGAACAACTTCATCATCCATTTCTCAAAAGCCTCAGGCCGGTTTTTTCGACATACTGCGTATGCACCATCCCATCAAGCCCCGTGAGATTTCGAATTTTCAATGCAACCGTCCACGCCAAGTTGCCGCACTCGAACGGTCGGCCCGCGGACTCTTATTCCCTTGGCGGTTTCCACTTGAAAACGTGGCCTTGCGCTCTTCCGGTGAAGTTGACGACGACCATCCGTGCAACTCTGCGCGCTGGCATTCCATTTGCATTCAAAAGGCCAAACCGTCACGCCCGGTCGTTGGAAAGCTTAAAAGAGGTCCACTGCCCGCCAGGCGTGACACTCAGTTCACACCTCGGCTGCAACTCTTTGTTGCCATGTCAAGGTTTGTTGCAACGTTGATTCAAAGCCTTGCAAATAACATCGGCTCAAATGTGCAGAGCTTTTCACAAGCGGCAATAAAATGGGACGGCGCCGCAAGCAAAGGAAATGATCTCTCTAACAGATGGTGAGGAGTTCACAGATTGCCCTGTCGTGAGTGCCGGAATGCATGCGAGTTCATGCGCATGCACAACTTTGCGTGCGTTCGCGATCCCGAACGCCCCCGGTCGAGACCTGCCGACTGCGTTTTTTAGGGAACAAGAACGAACGCTAAACGATTGTAAAACGAGCGTCCTGCAGAGCTCTTCACCTATCCTCGACGCCTGCGCAAGGCTTGTCTGCAAACAGTGCATGTTTTGGAGCTTGATGTGCGAGAGGAGAAGTGTGCCAGCCTCTACACAAGCCAGCTTTGAAGTTGGCGCTGGATGCGATTGCTCGGAATTTGAGGCCGTAAGAAACCACGCCCCGGACGACGCCACCGGGGAACTCGGAGCAGGAAGGACTCGGGGCGCCGACAAAATGTGGACTCAAGTTTTCTCGGAAAGAGAGCACGGAATGGAATCCATGATGAATAAACTGGATGGCAGTTTAATCTCCTGCCAGGATCCTCCTCCCCGTGCCGTAATCTTCGGTCAATCCGAGCCCATGAAGCTTGTGCAGCACGTCGTGGACAAAGTTGCCGGAACCAACGCACCCATCCTGATCTTGGGGGAAAAGGGCACGGGGAAAGAAGTCCTCGCGCGGCATATCCATTGCCAGCATCCGGGACCCGACGCGCCGTTTTTCAAAGTGAGCCCCCCCATTCCCAAGGGCAACAGCCTTGACGAAGTGGCCTTGCGAGTTGAGGAAGAAAGCATTGGCGAACAGTTCAGCTTCGATCTGCACCAGAAACCGCTCCTCCGCCTGAGCACTTTGTTCATCGAGGAAGTCGCCGCCCTCAACCTGAATCTGCAGGCCCAATTGTTCCAGTTAATCCAGGGATCGAGGTCCTTCGTTTTAGGCGGGGCCCAAGACATTCCCATCACCCTCCGCGTGATCTGCGCAA
The DNA here is from genome assembly GCA_021784615.1 of Acidobacteriota bacterium. Classification (GTDB taxonomy): domain Bacteria; phylum Acidobacteriota; class Terriglobia; order UBA7540; family UBA7540; genus JAMCXS01. Next base: position 7,518 of record JAJYHU010000411.1, read on the forward strand.
GCAGCCACGATCTGGAGCGGGAGGTGGCGGATGGAAAGTTTCGAGAAGATTTGCTTTCATCGCTCAGCGTCGTCAAGCTTTCACTGCCGCCGCTGCGCGAACGCAAAATGGACATTCCACAACTGACTCACTATTTTTGGCAGGTTTATAACAGGAAATTCGGTTGTCAGGCGGATCAACCTGCACCACTTCTGAACGATCGACTCCAAAAACATGCTTGGCCGGGAAATATTCGAGAGCTGGAGAACGCAGTTAAGCGCTACGTCGTTTTGGGTACGGAAGAAATCATCAGCAGCGAACGTCCTATCGAATCGGAAGAGGTCCTGACTCTCGAACCATCTCCCCATCAGCCGATTTCGTTGAAGCAGTTGAGTCGGGAAGCAGCTCACGAGTTGGAAAGCAAGATCATCCTCAGGACACTGCAGAAAACCCAATGGAATCGCAAGCAGGCGGCGCGCGCCCTGAACATCAGCTACCGGGCGCTGCTCTACAAAATCAAGGAAGCCGGATTGCCGCCCAAAAAGAGGCGCAAGGCCACGAACGAGAGCAGCACGGGAGAGAGGCCGTACAAGAACAACAATGGGTCAAAGCAAGATGCGGCATGATCACTTTTTACTTCCAAAGGTGTCCGGAATGGCGGCCGGGATTGATAGCTCCCGGACTGGAATTGATTTTGGACTTAGGACTAAAGAATGCCGAGTGGTCGGCGGGCGGGGCGGGGTTATGAAGCACGACAAACAACTCCCCGGCAGATGGCGCACCTCCGGCACTGAGGCTGTCTGGCCGTTGCGGTTCATCTTGATGTGAGATCAGTTCCGGCCACAGGAACGGCAGCCAAGGGTTAGGAAGAAAGCATCTCTCCCGCAACCGGGTTTGAAGAAGGGCCGAAACCGAGCGCCTTATTTGCCTCCCCGGTGCGAGAGAAACCTGCCAACCAGCCGCCTGCCGCTTTGAGCACGATGCGGATGGCTGGCGAAAAGGGTTTGCAAAAGGCCTCCATGTAGGTCACAGGGCGGAGCTTTATGCCAATTGAAGAAGCGCGGATCAGAATCGGAGAAACAAAGCAGGATCGCTCCTGGTACGCTTTGTACACTCGGCACCAGCATGAGAAAACTGCGTCGGACATCCTAACGGCCAAAGGGTTCGAGGTGTTTCTGCCGTTATATCCCGCCGTCCACCAGTGGAAAGACCGCGCCAAGAAGCTTTCTCTGCCCTTGTTCCCATGTTACGTATTCATCCACACGAACCTCGAACACCAACTGCGCGTCCTGACCACGCCGGGAGTGCATGCCTTTGTGGGAAGTGAAGGCCGCGCCGCTCGCATCCCCGGCGACCAAATCGAAGGAATTCGGCGGACACTTGAGAGCCTCTTGCACGTTGAGCCGCACCCGTTCCTCCGCACCGGCGACTGGGTAAGAGTGAAGCGGGGCCCTCTCGAAGGCATTGAAGGCATCTTGGTGCGCAAGACAAACCGGTACCGGCTGGTTCTTTCCGTCGAGATGCTTGAAAAGTCCGTTGCGGTGGAAGTTGACCCGGAAGTTGTCGAGCGGTCGAGATCAAGAAACAGCGCAGACAGCGGCATGGTCCGCGCGGATGTTTGGCGGAAACAACATGAATCTTTACAAGGTTTTCGGCGCGTGGAGAGAGGTGAATGATGACCCGAATATGGATTTTTCTAGGAATCATCTTAGCTGTAATATCCGTGAGGATTCTGGCCCAATCCGCGGCTCCCGTCCAACAAGGGAGTATTCCCGCGGGCTTGTCCAATGCAAACGCAAAGACCACTGACCAGTGGAACGCCCGCCTTCAGGAACTGGTCCATTCTGCGGTGTCCGATGCCAAGGACGGGCCGTCGCCAGGCGACTACCGGATCGGGCCGAACGACTTGTTAAACATTACGGTTCTTGACGCGCCAGAACTGAGCCATCCCGCCCGGGTTACCGCCGATGGCAATGTCTCGATCCCGCTGCTGGGAACCATCAAGGCGGCCGGATTGACGCCGCGGGAATTCGAACTGGTCCTGCAAGCCCTGCTGCGCCGCACCTACATGAAGAATCCTCAAGTCGTTGTTTCCGTCGCTGAGATGCAAAGCCACAGCCTTTCCGTCCTGGGGGCTGTCGTAAAACCCGGGGTGTTTCAAATTCGAGGCGCGAAGACGCTGCTGGAAGTGTTGTCGATGGCGGGAGGACTTGCGCCCGACGCGGGAGACGCGGTGCTGGTGATGCGGGGTGCGAGCGCCGAATTTGTCCGCAACCAGGGAGCGCAGATTCAGAGCGTAAAAGCGCAAGACGTTGCCTCGACGGACGGCGCAGGAGAAACCGCCGCATCTTCAAACAATAGGAACACGATTGAGATCAGCCTGAAGCGCCTGCTGGATACCGGAGACTCCAAGTACAACGTCCCTGTCTACCCGGGCGACATCGTGAAGGTCAAAACCGCCGGCATTGTTTACGTGGTAGGCGACGTCAAGCAGCCCGGCGGGTTTCCCGTAAAAGACAACGAACATATTACGGTTTTGCAGGCGATTGCACTGGGAGAAGGACTGGCCCCAACCGCGGCTAAAAGCCGCGCGACGATTATCCGGGTCGCGCGGAACGGAAATCAAATCCAACTGCCGGTCAATTTGGGCAAAATCCTGGCCGGGAAGTCGCCCGATCTTCCCCTCCGCCCCAAGGACATTCTCTTTATTCCCAAGAGCGGTGCAAAGTCGGCTGGCCGGGCTGCTCTCGATACGCTTTCAAGGTATGTCATCTGGCGAGGAATTCCGTAAATTTGAACGAAAAGTTGTCAGGAGCGTGGAGACTCTAAAATGACAGAAGAAAACAGGATACAACCCTACAAGTCGGCGGGGCCCGGCGCCATAAGGAAATTTCCGGACGCCGGCGGTGGATTGAACTCTTTCCAGGCGGAGCAGGAACCGGACTTCCGCTCCTTCCTTAGGGTTCTTCGGAATCGCCGTCGGACGGTCATCGCCGTCCTCGCCACCGTGGTCTTTATCGCATTCGCGGTTTCGATGCTGATGCACCCTGTTTACGATGCCGAGTCAACCCTTGAGATTGAAGGCGAGGCTCCGAATATCACGACCGTTCAGCAGTTGATGAAACTCGATCCGGCTTCCAACATCGACGTCGAGACGCAGCACGGAATTCTTAAGTCCGATACGCTGGCGCGGCGAGTGGTTGACCAGTTGCACCTGGCCGAAGTGAAGGAATTCAACCCCGACCTGTCCGGCGGATTGCATAAAGGATGGAACTATATCGCGGATTGGTGGAATGGAGGGCCTTCGGATGCGGGCGCTCAACCGGCAAAGACCGAAGTGGGCCCGAAAACCTACGAGAAGGTGTTGGCCCGGTTTGAGTCGCAGCTGAAAGTCAGCCCGGTAAGAGACAGCCGGCTCGTCAAAGTGAGCTTTGAAAGCGGCGATCCCATCTTGTCCGCTCGCATTGTGAATTCATTGGTTTCAAACTACCTCCAGCTCCACCACGAGGCCACCGAAAAGCTTTCAAAAGAGCTGGCTAATCAGTTGGCGAGTGCAAAGGCTGAACTGGAGCGGTCAGAACAGAACACGTTGCGATATGCGCGGCAGAATGGCCTGCTCTATCTGCAAACCGGCAACGGCGCCCCCCAGGACATCGTCGACCAGCGCCTTCTGCAAATCCAACAGGAGATGACTAAGGCCCAGGCCGACCGCTATCAAAAAGAGTCGGTGTACCAACTGGTTCAGAAGGGCGATTACGGTTCACTCCCGGGCGTTTTCCAGGATAAGCTCCTCCAGGATCTTACCGTTCAAGTCGCCGGCCTCAAGCGCCAGTACGCGGAGCTTTCGGCAACCTTTACAGATGATTATCCGAAAGTCCAACAGGTCAAGAGCCAGCTCGCCGCGGTAGAAAAGGTCCTGACGCGAGAGCGCCAGCGCGCCGCGGAGAATGTCACCAATAATTACCTGGCGGCCGTCCGCCATGAAACGCTGCTGGTGGGAGAATTCAATAAGCAGAAATACGCGGCTGCGACGGTTGCGGAGAAGTCCAGCCAGTACAACCTGCTCAAGAGAAATGCGGACACCGATAACCAACTGTACGAAAGCCTGCTGCAAAAGGTCAAAGAGGCCACGCTGGTGGCTCGGATCAAGGCCAACAATGTCAACGTGGTGGATGCGGCGGAGCCGCAGTATTCTCCCGTTCGGCCTAAGCTTTGGCTCAACCTCGCTCTCGCTATGATTGTGGGCCTCGGCTTT
>JAJYHU010000260.1 GCA_021784615.1 Acidobacteriota bacterium
ACGAAGATACTGCGCTTCGGTGATTTCCATGAACCGAAGCATACCACAAAATCCTATTTAGTGTTAACAGGCCCTAGCCTATCGCTTGCCGTAAAAGGGCCTGGAGCCTGACCTGCCTGAGAAAACACGATCAGATCCTTCGTTCCGCTCAGGATGACAGCGTTCCCGGGTTCTTCAGCAACCGGCTGGCGTTCCGGCCCGGCTACGGCTGGGCCGGAGCGAGTTCCACGTAGTCTGTTTCGGTCACCTTTGCAGGCTCTGTAAGAGCCTTCAGGATGTCGAGATCGAAGTCCTTATCAAGATCGAGCGTAAACATGTCCGGCGCCTTGCCGGAGGTAACCGGTTTATCCAGGATGTAGTTGAAGCTATGCATGCCCTGATGAATGGTGATGGTCTTGAACAGATGCGGCGCCAGCGCTCCGGCCACGAGCGACACCACCTGCATGCGAAAGCCCGAGCTTTCCAGGCTGACGCGAGACGGGTGCCAGCGGTTCTCGGCCCACTTGGTGATGCCGATCAACTGCGCCGCTTCCAGGCCCAGCGGCGGCGCGCCCACGGTCGAGAGCATGTACCCCATGCTCCCCTGGTCTTGGCTGAGCGGGCTTGCGTCTCCGGTAAAGAGGACGGAGAGCACCAGTACCTGTTCGTTGCGCTCGATGCCGTCGGCCACTTCGGGTTCGTGGTCCCAGACTTCCTGGTTCGCGCCTTCGCGGCCCTGATCGTTCACCACCACGGCCAGCGGCGCGTTGTCAGGCGTCCAGATGGTTTTTGCCCACACGCCCGTGGCGCTCAAGCCGTTGGAGAGCGTAAAGCGGAAGGAGATCGACTCGATGGTGTTGTGGTTGGTGTCTTCCATGTACCAGGGGTGCGCTACCGTGACCGGCCGGTAGTGCACCACCTTGCTGAGCTTGGCTCGTTCAGAGGCGGCCCACGAGGCTCGCGTTGCGGCGTCGGTGGGAACAGGCGGGTGATGAATTCGAGAGGCCATTTGCCGGGCGAGCCCGAGGATGGTCAGGTTGTTCTCCGGAATGCCGGAAGCAAGCTGGGTGTAGCTCTTGAGGTATTGGCCGACCATGATCTCTTGAGGCTTCATGGGAAGATGGAAGTATGTGGAGAGGAACCGGTAAGCCTGCTGCCGGCTGGCGCGCTGGTAGTTGTGCGCAGAGACTTGCGTGTTGGTGTAAAACTGGAGCGCGTCCTCCTTGCCGTACAGTCGGAAGTAAGGCTTGATCTCGTCATAGATGTAAGGCTTGACGAGCGGCGCGCGGAAGCAGCAGGAATCCTCGGCGTTATTGATTTCAAGCGTGGGCCGCGGCGCCATCATGGCGGCGAAGGTCTGGTAGCCCTGGCCGTCCAGCAGGTTGGGAGGAAGCTGCTCGTAATCTCCCGGCTCGCCCGGCAGGCGCTCAAACCTTCCCTGGAGCGAAGTGAAGCCCGCCACCGGAATCGACAGCTTCACCCTGGTATCGAGCGAGCTCAGCATGATGGTCTGCCAGCCGCCGCCCGAAAGGCCCGTCACGGCGATGCGGCTGCGGTCGACGTGCGGATCGTCGTACAAATAGTCGAGCCCACGGCGCATCGCCAGGTAAAACAGGCCCACGCCGTTCGCGCCCACCAGGTCAAGGTCCGAACCGAAATAATGCTCGTTTCCTTTGATGCGCAATTCGCCCATGTCGATGAAGGCGATGCTCAGCGCCACCATTCCGCGCAGCGCCTGGTTGATGCAAAGCTTTTGCTCGAAGGGCGAGGCTTTCCCAGTGGGGAAATGGCCCAGGACGTCGAGCACGCCCGGGACTTTGCCTTCCAGGTGCGCGGGCTCGTACAGAACGGCCGTGGAGTAAAAGCCCGGAACAACTTCGTAGCGGAATTTGCGCAGGCGGTATCCGGCTCCGGCGGGCACGGGAACAACTCCCATATCCTCAAACTTTGGCGGAGAATCCACCCAGGCCTTCGGCCACCCATGGTAGATGACGTCGTTCAACACACGCTCGCGGATCTGCTGCGCTTCCCGGGTCCATTCGGAGCCGCTTGCGGGCGCTGGCAGCTTGGGTACGCGCTTCATCAGAAATTGCTGCATCTGGTATGTGACCACGCCGGGCGACTGGAGCGGGTTGGGAAGAAACTTGCTGAGCGTGCTGGCGGCGCTTTGAGCCATCGCAGCAACGCTCGCCAGAAGGATCAATGCCGGCAAAAGGAATTTGCATCGCATGGATTTTCCCCGATCAATAGAATTGGCCCGCGTCGATTCGGGCCTGGTATAAAACTCGGCGCGCCGCAACAGGCGCAACCGCTCGCGGCTGTCACAGCATACCGCAACTTGGCTCTGGGTTGTACTGGATCGAACAAACCAACGGGTGGCATGGCGGATCTCGGAAAGGATGCCGAATCCGACGGCCAGTTTCTCTCAAGGCCCACTATTGCCTTGCAGCCGATGCGCCCGAAGGTGTATACAAGCGGGGGGGAGCTTCTCCGTTCGAGACCAAGGGGTGGAGAGAGCGCCGTCGGTTGGATCATTTGGGTTCCGAGCATCAACAAAAATCGCAGCCCGAAAGAAAAGGACTGCACCACCTCATTTCCCGCCAAGTTCCCGTGGAGGCTGTATGCGCCGAATCATGGGCTTTATCCGAGACCACAAATCATTGCTGTTGCTCCTGCTCATCGCACTTTTTCTTGCCGCCTGTGCGCACCAGCCGACCGTGGAGGCCATTAAGCCGCCGGGATTCCTCCAGGGATTATTTCAAGGGTTTACGATGCTTTTCAGTTTTATCGGGAGCATCTTCCTGGACGTGAGGATCTACGCTTTTCCAAACTCAGGCTTCTATTATGACCTGGGATATGTGATTGGGGCCGGGTGCTTTTTTGGCGGGTTGGGTCGAAGCCGGTGAGCGCCAAGTCGGCAGCCCCCGCCAAGGCTGTTTAGGGTCTTTTCGAACGAATGGAAGTGGTCATGTTCATAAGGCCGCTGTGAAATTTCTTATCCTGGGTGGTGGTGATGGAAGAGTGTGAATAACTGAGCGAACTTCCGGACTTCGACGTGCTGAGACCTGCAATGGTGATACGGTTGGAGGCTTCGGAATACATGTCGGCCACGCTGGTTGCAAAGCTGCGCATGGTGGCCACCGCAGTTGCGCAGACAAGGATCAGAAGTAACGCGTATTCCGTGAGCCCCTGGCCTTCATCTTCGTGCCACAGCCTCAAAAAGCGTGCTCTCACGCGATCCCTCCTACAGTGAAAAGGGTTGCAGTTCTCTTGCCGTGCATCGTTGAATTCTGTGTCAAGAGCCGGCTCCCACAAGGGGTTGTTGTTTTATGCGCTGCTTGCGAATTGCAATACAAGCTGTTGGGATCATAGAGGGCGGGAAGTTGCGTAGCAATTCGGTGATACCATGAAAAAGGAGAAGTAAATACCTGAATAGCCTAAAGCTATTGTCTGGATAGTAAATAGGCTAGGAAGCGGATTTCCGGCCGGCGGTTCGCCGCGCTCTAGCCTGCTTCAATAGCGCGGTTCGCTCAGTTCGGCGGCTGCGGATAATCTTTTCTACCGGTGGCTCGGACGCCCTTGGTTCTTACTGTAAGCGGGGATGGCTGGGGACTGGCGTTGCCCATGGGACCGGTCGTGATCGATTCCATGCCGCCGGCCGCTATCACCCGAGTGGCGGCTTTCGTATAAGCGCTGTCCACCCCGGACGCCAATCCCTTCATTCCTGCGATCACCACCAGAGACATCAGGAGGATCAGCAAGGCATATTCTGAAAGGTTCTCACCGCGATCTTGAGACCATAACTTCTTAAGAAGTTGTGCCATGGGATTTCTCCTTGCGCCCGGAGCTTCGAGCGCTGTAGACGTCTATCGGCCAGACCGCTAGTGAACTTGAGGTTGGGTTGATCTTCCGCCTCCCTAAGGCGCAACGTCCCTGCCCGTTGAGCGAACATGGGCTGTACCTAACCCGCATATTAATGTGCAGGCAATGCGCACAACAATTCGGTGTTTCCTCCAATTACGATCAACAAAGGCCTGACCATGGCTGTGGGTAATGACCTGATTTGGAAGGAGATGTTATTTAAGAAATCACCTGCGGACGACCGGCTCGGCGGGATAAAAACGGACGGTTCACGTGCCCCGGGAACCCAGAACGCGGGATTCACAGATCAAGGGCAGGCTTAATAGTACCTGCCTTGCCTGTTAGCGCTGGAGCCGTCCAGGGCAGAATTCGGCGCCTGGGTCGCCGGCTCCGGATGGGCCGCGCGGCCGGTCCCAATGGGTTTATCAGGCTATGATCACTGTCATCACGACCAAAGAGACCAACACGAGAAGCAGTATGTATTCAGAGAAATCCTTCCCTTTTTCTTCGGGATCTGGTTTTCTTGCGAGTTCCCTCATAGGGAGCCTCCTTGCGTTTCTCGAGTCCGCAGCAGGCTGGCTAAGTTTGACAATTCTGCACGGAGTAGGCACACGCCTCGGAGCTTTCTCCACCCGCCAGCATCAAGGCGCTGCATACGACTTGGATTTCCGCTAAGGTGTAATCATAATCTGTAAATCCGCTGCAATTCAATCGGGTGATTCCCTGCTTTCAGGCTGTTAATTTCCTGATTGGAATGGCGGGTAAAGAGCCTTGATGTGAAGACATTATGGTTTGAATACAATGGCTTAGATGCCTCAATAACCCGCAGCAGGCCAAGATGAAATTCAAGACCAGGAGTTCCCATGTCCAGCACCAAGTCCGGTTGAGGAAGCCGTCCAGCAAGCCGCGGACTTTACCTGTTTACGGGTTAATATATACTGGCGCCATTGCCTCCAAACGCGAGTGGCCTACCATCGGTTATGTTTTGATTCGTCCGAATGGGTGCTAGAGGCCAAGTATTAACTATTTAGTCACTTGACTTTGTTATGCCAGGAGCCTAAAATCTAGCGGATTCGACGCTGTTTTTGGAAGGCCTGCCGCAAAAAACAGCATTGCAGCTCGATCAAAAGAACCGATTTTTATAAAAAGGGTTGGGGTGCTGCAAAGGACGATCCTAGGTTGGTCGCGCCACTTGCGGCTGCTCTAAGGAGGGGAAAGATGGGGAAGAAGATTGCTCGTTTTGCGTTTATTTCAGGCGTCATCGCCGTGGCCACGCTGGTGTGGGCCAACATCATCTCCGCCCAGCAAGGTCCAGGACACTCGATGGCCGTGGTGGTGCATGAAAACGGCCACGCAACCTCTCCACCCTTGCGCAATATTCCTCCTATCCCATCAAACGTCCTGAGCAAGCTTGCCATCCGCCTGCGTCACCCGCATCCCCTTTCAGGCGTGCGGCAGCTATTGCAGGATACTGTCTTACAAACCTCCGTGGGTCCTTCAGTCGCCACAAGCAGCGGATCGAACTTCTTTGGCGTGGGCGTCGGCCTGGGGAGCTTTTCCCCTTCGTATGCGCCGCCTGATACCAACGGAGCGGTCGGTCCCACCGAGTATGTGCAGTGGGTGAACGTCAATTACGCGGTCTTCGCCAAGTACGACAACGAAGTGATTAACGGGAACACCTACAATGCCGGACAATTAGTTTACGGCCCCATTGCCGGAAACGCGATATTCAGCGCGCTGGGTGGTGCGTGCGCCAGCAACAACAGCGGCGATCCGATTGCCGAGTATGACAAGCAGGCAAACCGCTGGGTGCTGATGCAGCCGGTATTCAAGAGTCCCTACACGCTCTGCGTAGCGGTTTCGCAGACTTCGGATGCCACCGGCTCCTACAATCTTTATTCGTTTCCAATTACCACCGGCTACTTCCCGGATTATCCCAAGCTGGGGGTCTGGCCTGACGGCTACTATGTTTCCTACAATTCGTTTCAAGGGAACACGTTTGTGGGAGCGGCGGCCTGCGCGATGGATCGCACCAGCATGCTTCAGAACGCGCCGGCGACCATGCAATGTTTTCAGCGCAGCTACGGCGATGCGAGTCTGCTGCCCTCCGATCTTGACGGTGACTCCGGCGCGGCGGGAACCACCGGACCGCCTCCCACCGGGGCTCCCGATTATTATCTCGAGCTGGGCGGATCGGCCAACCTTAACCTCTATAAGTTCCACGTTGACTGGACGAACTCCGCCAACTCCACTTTCACAGGGCCGACCTCAATTACGGTGCCTTCGTACTCCCTGGCCTGCGGGGGTGGAACCTGCATCCCGCAATCGGGGACCAGCGAGTTGCTGGACTCGTTGGGTGACCGGATGATGTACCGTCTGGCTTACCGAAATCTCAATGGAGTTGGAACACTGGTGGCGACCGATTCGGTGGATACGGGCAGCGGCAATACCGGCGTCCGATGGTATGAAATCCAGGGGCTCGAGGGAACACCCACGGCGGTTCAAAGCAGTACCTACGCTCCGGATTCCAATTACCGATGGATGGGTTCGGTTGGAATGGATAAGTTCGGAGACATGGCGCTCGGCTACAGCGTTTCCGGCGGTTCCATGCATCCGGCCGTCCGCTATACCGGCCGTCTGTCCAGCGACTCGGCGAACACGATGGAGGCCGAAACCAGCATTGTGGAAGGCGGCGGGTCACAGTTGAACAATCTGAGCCGCTGGGGCGATTACAGCGCCATGTCCGTCGATCCGGTGGACGATTGCACTTTCTATTACACCAACGAGTACCTGTTGAGCAATGGCACCTTCAACTGGAGCACCCGGGTTGGATCCTTTGATTTTACAGCCAGCAACTGCGGCGGCGCTTCCTATTCGATTGATTCGTCGCCCTCCATTCAATCGGCGGGCCAGGGTTCGAGCGCCGACTATACCCTGACGTTAAGCCCTGCAAATGGATATTCCGGCACCGTCGGCCTGAGCACGCTCGGCTTGCCGGCGGGAGCCACCGCGAGCTTCACCAATAACTCCATTCCGGGAACAGGCGGCACTTCGACGCTGACTCTCAGCACTGACAGTTCAGTCGCCGCCGGGACGTACAACTTTACGGTCCAGGGCGGCGATGGAAGCCTGGTCAGCTTGACTCCTCTGCTTTTGGTGGTGACGCCTCCCACCACTCCGGACTTTTCCATTTCCGCAACGCCCAGCTCGGCCACCGTGAACCAGGGGCAAAGCGCCAATTACAACGTGACGGCGAGTTCGCTGAACAACTTCAGCGGGACGGTGAACCTGAGCGCGAGCGTGTCGCCTTCGGGTCCGGCCCTGAGCATTCCGCCGTCGGTTTCCGTGACGCCTTCGACGCCCGGAACAGCGACTCTGTCGGTGTCCACCACCAGTTCCACAACCCCCGGCTCCTATACCGTCACGATTACGGGTACGAGCGGAAGCTTGAGCCATCAGACCCAGGTTACGTTGCAGGTTAACCAGGCCCCGCAGACGGGCAGCTTCGCAGTCAGTGCCGCCTCGGGAACGCTGACTGTCGCCGTCAATTCAAGCAATACCGACAGCATCAGTGTGACGCCGTCGGGCGGCTTTACGGGCAGTGTCAGCCTCAGCCTGAGCGGCCTGCCCCGCTGGACAAGCTCCAGCTTCAGCGTGAATCCTGTTTCCATTACCGGGACGGGATCCGGAAGCTCCACCCTGACCATATCGACGAACCGGCACGCGCAGCAGGGCACTTACTCATTGACACTCACGGCGACGAGCGGCAGCCTGACCAGCCAGATTCCGATCACGCTGATCATTGGCACGTCCTCCTCGCCGGACTTTTCACTTTCCAGTTCACCTTCAAGCCAGACGGTGACACCCGGGTCAGGCACCAGCTACACCGTGAGCGTTTCGGCTTCCGGCGGGTTCAGCGGAACGGTCGGATTCAGTGTCAGCGGCTTGCCGAGCGGCGCGGGCGCCACTTTCAGCCCCACTTCGATTACGACCTCGGGATCAACCACTATGGCGGTTACCACCAGTAGCTCAACGCCGACTGGGACCTACCCCTTGACCATCACGGGAACCAGCGGCAGTCTGACTCATACCAGCGCCGTGACGCTGGTTGTCAGCGCTCCGGGCTCCGGCGACTTTTCAATCTCCGCTTCGCCCGGCAATGTGACAGTCAAGGGGAGCGGCAGTGCCAATTACACAGTTACAATTTCATCATCGGGCGGGTTCGCGGGCGATGTCGCGTTAAGCGTGAGCGGAGTCCCAGGTGCAAACACCAGCTTCAATCCGGATACTGTGATGGGCGGTTCGGGTACGTCAACGCTCTCGGTCTCGGGAGCGAGCAAAGGCAGTTACACGCTCACGATTACGGGAACCAGCGGATCGCTTACGCACTCGACGTCTGTAAGCCTGAAAGTCCATTAGAATATTTCCACGTCATTCCAGGGGCTGCGCAGAATCCTGCGCAACCCCTGGCTTTTTCGCGGCTACCCTGAGATTTTTCCCTCCACCACCCTCACGCGACCATTTCCCTCATTAGCCTGTCAGGCCGGTGGCGGCTGATGTCCCTGCCGCGAGGGTTTCGGGTGGAAACCCATGGGGCTGTCCGCCCTGGGCCCGGCGCTCACAGCGCTGGGTGACTGTTATCACTGCATAAAGAGAGGGATTCATGGGTTACTGAATTAGGGTGGCCGGAAGAATTTGTGGAAGGAAGCGCCATGGAGAACAAATCCGGAAAAAGAACCATTCTCGTGATTGACGACGACGAGCGGGTGTTGATGGCGCTCGAGTGCTTTCTTGAAACCGAAGGCTACGAAACTGCTACGGCCTGGAGCGGGCACGAAGGAATGGAACTGCTGCGGTCGCAAAAGTTCGACCTGGTGCTGGTGGACGACTACCTTTGGGATATGGATGTTGAAGTGATCCTGAAAGCGGTCGGGCGAATGGAGATTCCACCGCTGGTGATGCTGGCCGAGAGCGCGCCCACACCCGGCGCCATGAAGCGCTACCGGGACCTGGGCGTCAACCGTTGGGTGGGCAAGTGGGCTTCGTGCGATGAAATCGCCAGGGCGGTTCAGGAGTGCCTTGCAGGGAAGCCGTCCGAAAAGGTGTTGGTTTGATAGTGTGGATAGCATCCGCCAAACGGCCGGGAGGGGGAAGCGTCAGTCCGGCTGGTGCGCGACGGGGCTGGGCATTGGAGCAACCTGAAGGCGGCGCTCGAAGCCCAGTTCCTTCACGTTTGCGAGGCCGGAGGGTTACGCTAGGCCGAGGGGCGATTGAAAGCTCCTGATCCTCCCCGGCTGGTGTTTACGGCAGTCATGCTTGCGGACGGAGATTGGGAAAGAGTTCTTCTTCTGAGGAAAAAGGCCGACATGCCGGTGATTGTCGTCCCGGCGTGCCTCGACGCGCGCTTTTGCCTGGCGACGCTTGCGCGAGGCGCTTTCGATTGTATCGTGCCGCCTTTTGACCAGGACGACGTCTGCTACGTCTTCAGCAACGCGAGTTGGCGGATTCGGCCGGCGGCAACGCCGCGCGGTTCTGGGAGCCGCTATCTGGAAACAGAGCGAAATGTTCTAAACTGTTGCGATATGATGTAATCATCAATCGAGAGAGGGAGAGAGGACTAGATAAATGACTATACGGCTGAAAGCGGCGATCCTCGTCAGATCGATGGTCTTTTTCCTGGCGGGGTTCCTTCTGTTTGGGGCGGCCATGCGGGGCGATCCTGTCAACACAGTTTTTCGGATCGGAACCTTTGACCACTCTGCGGCGGAGTTTGTTCATGGTTCACCCGACCATCCGGTATGCTTCATCATCGGACAAAGCAACCCCGCGAAGGACTGGTACGCTTTTCAGCCGGCCGAATTCATTCCAGCCGCATCCACCCACCGTACGGGCAACGGGCCGCCACGCCACGCCATTGTGAAGTTCGGGGCGATGTTGACGGCGCCGCGCGCCATCCAGTTTTCGCTGGATCATGCTCCAGCGGACGCTTACCGTCTGCGGGTTTCGCTACTGATAGGAACCTCCAGCGGCCCGGCTTTACGGATCAGCATCAACGGCAAGCGTGGAACGTTTTATCTTCATCCCAAGCTCTTCTCGGGGAATGGTGGCCAGCCCGACTCTTCTGATATGGCCTATTCGCATGCTGAGGTTTCATTCGCATTTCCCGGCAGCTATCTGCGCCGGGGCACCAACACAATCACGCTGCAGGCGATCGAGGAAACGGACAAGGTTTGGTACGATGCTGGTGGCCTGACGTATGACGCGATTGAACTCGACCGCGACATGGAAGGCTTTCATTCTCAAGCGTCTTCGGCTCAGATACTGCCGACCATCTTCTACCAGAAGCGGCAAGGCCAACTGGATGAAATCGTCGATGTTTTTATCCGTTACGGCGAGCGGGTGAAGCCCGGCAGTAGCGTGGATCTCGCCGTGGCTGGCAAGCACCATCGTCAGCAGCTTAAGGCAAATCAGGATTTCGGCGAGGAAAAGCTTGAGTTCGTTGTGCCCGAGTTTCCGGCACACACCCGCGCCCAACTCATTTGGAACATCGACGGCCATCGGTGGCGCAAGGAACAATCCGTCGATCCGCAAAAAAAATGGACCTTGCTTCTGGTGCCGCACATCCATCTTGATGTTGGATACTCTGACTATCAGGCCAAGGTCGCGGCCATCCAGAGCCGTGTCATCGACGAAGCGATGGATCTGACGGCGCAGCACCCTGATTTCCGCTTCAGCATGGATGGCGAATGGGCCCTGGCGCAGTTTCTGAAGACGCACACGCCAGCGGAACAGCAACGCGTAATTGCAGCGATCCAGAAACAGCAGCTTTTCGTTCCCGCGCAATATGCTATTTTGCTCACCGGCTTTCCCACGGCGGAAACGCTGATCCGATCACTATACCCCAGCGCAAACTTCAGTCGTGTGCACAAAACGCCGTTCAATTACGCCAACATTACGGACGTCCCATCGTACTCGTGGTCTTATGCTTCGGTCCTGGCTGCGGCGGGAATCAAGTATTTCCTTGCCGGCAGCAATAGCGGTGGCCGGGCGCCGGTGCTACAGGAGGGGCACCTGAATGAGGATTCTCCATTCTGGTGGGAAGGTCCGGATGGGAAGAAAGTTTTGTTCTGGTATTCGCTCGATTACCAGCAGATGCAAAATCTCTTTGGATTGCCCCCGCAGTTGGCCGCTGGCCGTGACAAGCTTCCGATGTTTCTACAGCAGTACAGGCACGCCAGCTATCGCGCCAACGCCATCATTCTCTTTGGCAGCCAAGCGGAGAATACCGATTTGTTCCCGCAGCAGGCGGAACTGGCGCAGCGCTGGAACCGCGTCTACGCATACCCGCGACTACGGTACTCTGGCTTTCATGATGCGCTGAAAAATATCGCGCGGCAATTTGGCAATGACATTCCAACCGTAAGGGGAGATGGCGGTCCCTACTGGGAGGATGGCATCGCTTCGGACGCCCATTATGCCGCGCTGGAACGCCAGAACGAAAGCCGTGGACCGTCAGCGGAGAAGCTGGCAACCCTGACATCGCTGGTAAATCCACGCCTGGCCGCGGACAGGGTGGATCTGGATCGGATGTGGACCGACATGGTGCTGATGGATGAGCACACGTGGGACTCCGGGAACAGTGTATCCGATCCCAAAAGTACGGAAGCCGTGCAACAGCTCGCTGTGAAAGACTCGTACGCAATAAAGGCGCGTGCGCTGGGCGATTTCGTGATGCGCAACAGCATGGCCAGCCTGGCGGATTCGATCTCCGCAGGCCAGGGCAGCCTGATCGTCTTCAATACCTTGAACTGGAGCCGTAGCGGTCTTGTGTCCATTGATCTGTACAAGAACCAGGAAATAGTTGATCCGTCGACAGGTCAGGTT
>JAJYHU010000155.1 GCA_021784615.1 Acidobacteriota bacterium
TTCGTTCCCCAGATCGACGACAGCCCGGTAATGACCAAGGTTAACCGCCCTCCGAGCCACCAGTTCGTCGGAAATATAGTCGGGCAAGACATGGTAATGCCGCCAGAAATGGGCCAACTCCTGTGTCAGGTTCGGGTAGGCATTCAAGTTGGTGCTCAGTGAGATTTTACGCAAGGGCACGATCACGGCCACGGGCTGCACGGGAGCCACTCCCTGGATCACCTTCGCTAGGGTCGCATGCCATTCCCGATAACCATTCCATCCATCTACAAACCCGGGCCGCTTGGCCGGTGGAGGATAGATAAAGAAATCGTCTCCTACTTCAAACGGCGCGTCGAGCCCAATGTGGCCCAGCCACTGGGGAACTTCCGGCCGCAGGTCCTTTCTCCAGGGCGTCCACTCATTGATGAGCGGAACCCGATAGTGCCGGGCCAAGCCGCCGAAAAGCAGCGCCAGCCCCGCCGTGTCCGAGTCGTCAAGGTTGATAATCACGTGGTATTTTTGGGCCAGGCGGAAGAACATGTCCGGGTCATTGCCTTGCACCGTAGGCCCGATCGTCCCGTCAATGCCGCCTCCCCAGGAAAAGATCAGGGTGCGGTTGGTGTGTTCGCGCACGAGACGCGTCACAGCACCGAAGCCCTCTTCAGCGCTGTACTGGCGGAAGCGCTGGTAAAGGGGAAACATCGGATCGCCCGGCCGGCCAACCGGCACGTCGCTCCAGGACTTGTAAGACGTATGCCAGACATGGTTGAAGTTGGCGATGGTTTTATAAGTGCGCGGTAGCCAGCGGTAAAATTCCCGGATGTCCGCGGGAGCGTAGCCGGTCACTCCGTGAGAGCCCTTCGGCATCGGTCCCCACTCGGAATCCAGCCATCCGTAGGCAGGGTAAACGCCGCCGAAGCCAGGATTGTTTTTTACGTGGTCGATGGTGCGGGCCACGTAATCAAAGTAAGCCTTTCTCGAGGCTTTGCCCCACCAGGGCGGCTCCAAGGCTTTGAAGCCGTCACTCGAGATGTCACGCGCGGTGAGCCACGAAGGAGGGTTCCCTTGCCCCAGGCTTTCCCAAAACAGAAAGTAAATCTTCAGATGAGCTTTGGCGGCATCCGCCAGGTAACGATCCAGGATGTGAAAATCGTACCGGCCTTTTTGGGGTTCGAGCGCCGTCCAGTCCATATTGATTTCCACCCCGTTCATGCCGCTCTGGGCGAGCTTCTCAAAAACTGATTCTCCCCAGGGAATGTTGTGGGGCTTGGTGAAGCCGATCTGGGCCCACCAGAATGGGTGGCTGCGGCTCGGCATCCCCTCCCACTGCTGCCATGTGCCGTGTGAAGCTTGCAAGGCCCCAGCGCCTGAAAACAAGCAGACCAGAGCTACGGCGAAAACTCCGGGAATTAGTAACCGTATTTTTCGGGACATTTGAATGCTCCTATTCGTTGAAAATATCAAGTCCGTTTCTCTCCGGGCCGCAACGGCCGCCGCCGGCTCTGCCGGACTCGCAACGGCAAGCGCGGCGCCAATCGCTGACAACGCCGGAGATATCTTCCCCAATCCTTGCGAACTTTTCAATCCATATATTGGGCTCAGGGCGAAAACTCTTATCGGGGGCAATTGGCGAGTTCTCCGGAAAATCCGGAGCGGCATCCGTGACTTTGGTCATCGTCTGATGCCGGTGGAATGCCGTCTAATGGAGAAGTGAACGGCGCCGCGTTAGGCTTGCAAGATGCCCGCTGGCCGGCCACAGGGGTTAACACCAAAGGAGGGCAAATGGGAATCGACACTCAAAGAACTGTTGCAGAAATCGCCTTGGAGAAGCCGCAAGCCGCGGCCATCTTTGAAAAATTGGGAATTGACTACTGTTGCGGCGGGCGGAAGCCTCTGGCAACGGTCTGCGAGGCGGCGGGCATTGACGTCAACCGCGTCGCCGATCTGATTGAAACTCCCGCGGGCGCGGATCTATCCGGCGGCGAAAGCAAGGACTGGACCAATCAATCGCTTGCCGCCCTGGTCAGCCACATCGTGCAAAAGCATCACGCTTACTGCCGGGAAGAAGGCCTTCGCTTGCGGCCGTTATTGGCCAAAGTGGTTTCCAAACACGGCGAACGGCATCCGGAACTTGCGGAGATTCAGAAACTCTTCGCTTGCCTGCAGGACGAGCTAAGCATGCACATGATGAAGGAAGAAAAAATGCTGTTCCCGTACATCGTCGATCTGGAAGAGGCCGCAACGCGCCACTCGGCTCCTCCCCAGTCGGCGTTTGGAACCGTCCAAAATCCGGTGCGCATGATGATCCTGGAACATGACAACGCAGGCAACCTGGAAAAAGAAATTCGCAGCCTGGCCCGGAATTTCACCGCGCCTGAAGATGCCTGCACCAGTTTCAAAGTGCTCTACCAGGGGCTCGAAGCTTTTGAGGCTGACCTGCACCTGCACATTCATCTGGAAAACAATCTGCTCTTCCCGCGCGCCATCGCGCTTGAAGAAACAGCCCAATCAGTCTGAGGCGTTGCGGGATCAGGCGTCGAAAAAGGACGGCGCGGAACGCGGCAGGGTTATTCCTTGCCTTTCACTTCGGCTTCCAGCGCCTCAAGATCGCGGACGATGACGGTCCGGCCGTCCATCCTGATCAGTCCCGCCGATTGCATGCGGCTGAGGTTTCTCGAAACCAGTTCGCGGACCGTCCCGATATGCGAGGCCAGCTCCTGATTGCTGATCGTGAAGGTGAACTCAACTCCGCGCGCCGTGCGCTTGCCCCGGCTCCGCGCCTCGCGCAAAAGATAAGCGGCCAGGCGATGGTGCACGGTGGTAAATGAAAGCTCTTCAACGATATCGACCAGCCGCCGCAGCCGCGCGCTGACCGCGCGCAGCACCTTCAGCGCCACTTCCGGGTGTTCCAGGCATAGGCTGCGGATGTCTTTTTTGCCAATGAACAGCAGCTCGCTTGCCTGCTCAGACACGGCGGACGCAGGATAATTCCCGCCGTCAAAGACTGGCAGCTCCGCCACGGAAGCGCCCGGTCCCTCAAGCGTCAGCACCTGTTCGCGGCCGGAGGCGGAAACCTTGAAAATCTTCACCAGGCCGGATTCCACCACGTAAAGGCCCTCGCAGGGATCGCCTTCAGAAAAGATCAGTTCGCCCGCCTCGAAGCGCCGCCGGCCGGCCGCGGAAGCAAGCAATTCCAACTCGCTCGCGTCAAGATCGGCGAGCAGCGCAACCTTCTTCAGTGCGGCAATCTGGGAGGCGTTCACGTTGGCCATCGTCGAGACATTGTATCCTCCGCCGGGCGGCCTTGGCCAGTGGAAGCTGAGGCTCGGGGCCGGCCTTAACGGCCGCCCCGGGGGCGGGTTCCATGACAAATCGCGTTTTGAAACTTCCAACCCGCATCTTGCGCGGCATCCGCCATTGGCAGCCGCGGGTCGACCGTTCCCCAAGCCGCCGCCCCGCAAGCTGCTTTCAACATCCTCGGGCCTGACCCGCCGCCGTTCAGCTTGATACCGCCGAGAGGGTTTTGTGTAGAAACCTATTGACAAGCACAATGCCTTTTCGTAATCTGGACATCTTTGTATAGAATTATTGTTTTCAATGGGTTAATGCGAATCAGTCGCAGCTTGTTTTTGCGCCTGCTGTTGCAACTGATTCGCAAATAGATATGCCGGGTATCCCTGAAAAAAAATCCATTCTTGACGATCTTGCTGGTCGAGGCCTGCGCCTTACTTCCCAGCGCCGGGCCATCGTCGAGACCATTCAGGACGCCCAGGGGCATCTGGACGCGGCGACGCTCCTCAAGTTGGCTCAAAAGCGCGAGCCTCGCGTGAACCGGGCCACCGTCTACCGGACGCTCGATCTTCTGAAGCGGCTCCGCCTGATCGACGAGCTTGACTTGATGCACCTGGAGGGCGAAAAGCACTTTTATGAGACGCGGAGCAAGTCCGGGCACTTTCACTTAGCCTGCCTCAGTTGCAAAAAGATTCTGGAGCACGACACCCCCACGTTTGCGCGGCTCAAGCAGGAAGTTTCCGACGAGACCGGCTTCAGCATTGACGTGGTTCGCCTGGAGGTTGGGGGACAATGTCCCGCTTGCCGGAATCTCTCCGGGGGCAACTCGCCTTTGAAAGACCGGGAAGTATTGTGAGCGGCAAAAAATAAAAAAGGACTTCCCTGCGGCGTCACTTTTGGCGAAGGAGCCGCAGGAAAGTCCCGAATCGACAACCCGAAGGCTGGCGACCGTGTCCATTCTATGGCTGCCGGCCGGGCATTTTCAAGGAGAAGCGCTGATGGCTGGCAGTCACCGTAATTTTTGTCCCTCCCTCTCAAAACCGGGCGGAAGGCGCGCGTTCTACTTTGTTTTAGCGGCCCTGCTGTTGTGGCCGGGAGCGGCGGCGGTCGCGCGCGCGCAGGAGGGGCCGTACTTTGTTGCCTACAACCACCACATGGAAGAGCCGGGCAATCTGGAAATCGAGTTTGAGCCCACTACGGCGCGGCCGAACGGGGGCAGCCGCTTCTATAGCGGGCTTGCTGAGTTCGAATACGGCGCAACGTCCTGGTGGACCACGGAGGTGTATCTCGAAGGGCAGAGCACCCGGCAAGACAGCACGGTTTTCAGCGGCTACCGCGTGGAAAATCGCTTTCGCGTTCTCTCCCGGGACCATTGGATCAACCCGGTGCTCTATGCCGAATTCGAGAACATTTCCGCTGACAAGACCTTGAAGGAAGTCGTGGGGTTTGATTCCCAGAATGACGCCCTGGAGCCGAATGCCGTCGCCCGCCGCGGCCTGGAGCGGGAAATTGAAACCCGCCTGATCCTGAGCAGTGATTACAAGAGCTGGAACATTTCCGAAAACTTCATCGGAGAAAAGGGCTTTGCCCACCAGCCTTGGGAGTTCGGATACGCGTTTGGCTTAAGCCATCCGCTGGGCCTTGCGGCCTTCCCGTTCCAGGGCAATTTCAGGAATTTCCGCGCCGGGCTGGAAGTCTAC
Source organism: Acidobacteriota bacterium (assembly GCA_021784615.1). Taxonomy (GTDB): domain Bacteria; phylum Acidobacteriota; class Terriglobia; order UBA7540; family UBA7540; genus JAMCXS01. Next base: position 4,974 of record JAJYHU010000155.1, read on the forward strand.
GGAGGGCTTGGGACGGCGGACCGCTTGACGCTCCGCGACACCTCGCACTATGTTGCGCCGGTCCTGGCATGGTCTTTCCCGCATGGCCTCGGATTCAAAATTTCGCCGGGGTTTGGCCTGACGAATCCCGCCTACAAATTTATTCTGCGCCTGGGAGTATCGTATGAATTTTCCGGATTCGGCCGCCATCTGCGCAGCTTTTTCGGCCGCGGAGAATCATGAAGCGGCTCGACCCCCGCGCGCGACGCGTCCGGTCCGCCGCGCAGTTTTTCTCACCATGCGGGAACGCGGGAAAGAAGAAGTTCTTTTGAAGGAGGAAAGGACAACGGTAAACACAAAACGTCAGGGGCGTTATCCCTTGCCCTTCCACGGAGCACCCGGCAGAATTTCTATGAGGCGTGATGAAACAAGGGGAGCCGCCGTCTTGATGTTCCAGTTAATTCCTGCCGCGAGCAGCGGGCCGATGTCGGCGGCAAATTCCGGGTCATCGAGTTTTTCCGCAATGTTCTTTTCGAACCGGGCGCGCGTCACCCTCTGGCCGTCCCGGCTCATATATTCAGAGAACGCCGCGATGATACGCTCAGGATTGACACGGGGATGTCCCAGTGCATGCGCCAGGTCGAAGATGTCGCGTCCCTGTTTGCGCTGATACAACGCCCGCAGCTTGGTCCCGAGGAGTTCGTCCAACTCGTAGCTGTGGACCTCGCAGCTGCCTTCAAACCAGCGCGACACGACACTGAACGGGACTCTCCTCAAACCAAAGACCGAGAAATGCTCCCGTGAATTGATTTCGACTTTCAGCCGCAGAGGGATGGCGGGCGTCCCCTCGGCCTCGAAGCGATAGACAAAGGTAACGCGCCCTTCGGTCTGTTTCCACTGCGGCTTGCCCAGCCAGGGATCGAGAATTTCGCGCACCGCTTCCATTGTCGGACCCGCCGCCTCTGCCTTCGTCTGGACGAGATCGATGTCTTCGGAATAACGGGCAGCGGGTTTGAGGTGAAGCCTATAGAGCGCCGTGCCGCCCCGAAACGCAAGCGCATCGCGCAGGTGCGCATGTGAAAATATCTCGACGACCGCACGACTGATGACAAGATCCTGTTCGACCTGGAAGTCCTGCACCCACGGGGCATGCGCCCGCCACTCTGTAATGTAGTCGCGTGGGATCACATCTCCGCCTCCACCTTTGCATTGACATAGAGCTTCCAACCCTTGTTGCGGCGGGCGCGCTTCTGCGGCGCCGCCGGCAGGAGCACGGTGGACTGCTTTGCGTGTTGGCGCACATATTCCTTGAGCGCCGAAACCTTTCCCGCGAAGCCAAGGTGTTCCAGCAGGAATCCGAGCCGTTGTGCCCAGGGAACGGGCGCCGTCCGGGCAACTGCGGCCAGCTTCTCCGGATCGATCCGCTCGGCGAGTTCAGAAAGGACCGTCGCCACTTGATTGAATCCGCCGGCATGACCCGCGTATCCTACAAGGTCGAGCACCGTCGCCTCGGGCGACGACACGAGGATCGTGCCCCGCGGCGTGTTGATAGGCTGAACCGGCACGTCTCCCAGGCGCTTGCGTGCGATGAAAACCACGCGCACGGCCCCGCATTGGATCGACCTGCGGTTCCTTGCAAGAAACACCTGGAATTCCTGCGGGCGCTGATGGGCGGCGCCGTGATATTGTGCGGCAGACAGAAGGCCCACATAGTAAGAGAGGGCGAGATGTTTCATCAGCGCCGGGATAAACTGGTCGGCGGGAAGGCAGCCGAGCGAGCGATACTCCGGCGGGAGGATCACGTAGAAGCCGCGCGCCGGAGAAGCGACCAGCTTTTGTTTTGCCAGGCGGTTCAGCGCGAGCTTGGCGGCAGCCGCGGAAACACCGATCGCCGCCCGGGCCTCGCCGGAGGTAAAGTGATACCGGCCGCTGGCGGCAAGACCGCTAATATATTCCCGAGCATTCCGAGGGCTGGATTCTTGATTCACACGCGTAAAGTATTATTTGTTGATACTTCACGCAAGTAAAACATTGACGTCGGGCTGTGCTGGGTAATCAGAAGGCAGTATCAAGTTGAAATTGCTCAGTATTCTTCAACACTTACACGCTTTCACCCTGAATGAATTTATGTATAGCAATATCAAATACTTACAAACAAACTGAAGCGGCTCCCCGGAATGACAAGGCTGGGAACAGTTATCACGCCGGCTCGAAAGCCCCGCGCGCCATAAGCCGAAGATGTCCATCCGTCGGCGGGCTAGGGCTGCGGCGGCGGGGAAGATAATAACAGCGATTCGGAAAGGAATTTGACGGTTTCGAGAAGCAGCTTGGAAATTTGCGCCAGGTTCGCGCCATTGATTTGATGCGTCGACCCGGAAAGGCTGATGGCGGCGGCGGGCCGGCCATCGGCGCCGAAGACTGGCGCGCCAATGCAGCGCAAGCCTACTTCATCTTCCTCGTCGTCGATGGCATAGCCTCGTTTCCGCGTGCGCGCCAATTCATCTTTCAACTTTTTCCGCGAGCAGAGGGTGTTGTCATTGTGCCGAGGCAAGCCGTGTTCCTTAATGATCTTTTCGACTTCGCCGTCGTCCAGGTAGGCAAGCAGCGCCTTTCCAAGGCTGGTGCAATGCACGTCCATGCGCTTGCCGATCCAGGTGGCAAGTCTGAAGATGCCTGGGGGCTCGCACTTCGCCACAATCACGCCTTCCTGGTGTTCCAGGATGGCCATATGCGCCGTAAGGCCGGTTTTTTCCACCAAGCCTTGCAGGAAAGGAGCCGCCTGCTCCCGCAACTGAACGCCGCTGAGCGCCATATTCGCCAGGCTAAAAAGCTTGAGCCCAAACATGAAGCGGTTGCTCCTGCCGTGCCGGTGCAGGTAGCCGCGCCGCAGCAGAGTCAGAAGCAAGGCATGGACGGAACTCTTGGGCAGCCCGCTCTGCTCGACCAGTTCGGGCAGCGAAAGCCCCTTTTGGGAGCGCGCGATCAAATCCAGAATATCGAAGGCTCGATCGACGGCGGGAACGCTCGATGTTTTGCCGGCTGCCATATCGCCCGGACGATAGCACACGCCGACTGGCGCCCGCAAGGTTTCGAGCCCCGCGGGCCATCGGCCGCCGCCGGGATATCCAAAGCTCGGGCCAAACGTTCACCCCGTAGGCATGCACCCAAAAGGGATGTTATGATGGCAATCGCTATGGAAAAATTAGCAGGAAAAGTCGCGCTCGTTACGGGAGCCAATCGAGGCATTGGAAAGGGCTGCGCGCTTGAGATGGCGCGCCAAGGCGCCGACGTCGCCATCAACGACAAGAGCGACGCGCAGCAGGCCGCGCAGGTAGCGGAGGAAATCCGCCGCATGGGCAGGCGCGCCGCCGTGGCGATCGGCGACGTGGCGGACCGGCAAGCGGTTGAAGCCGCAGTCAAGGAGACGGTCGGGCAACTTGGCCGGCTGGATATCCTGGTGGCCAACGCCGCCTACAGCATGAGGAAACCGTTCCTCGAGCTCACCGCCAAAGACATGGAAGACACTCTGGCCGTCACTTTGTGGGGCGTGTTCCACTCCTGCCAGTTTGCCGCCAGGCAAATGGTGTCGCAAAACCAGGGCGGCAGCATCGTGATCATCAGCTCGGTCCACGCGCTGCTTCCCATTGTGAACGCGCTCCCTTACAACACGGCGAAGGCCGGAGTCAATCACATGGCACGCACCATGGCCAACGAGTTGACGGGCCACCGGATTCGCGTCAACGTGATTGAGCCGGGCTGGACGGACACTCCCGGCGAGCGCAAATTCATGCCGGATGAAGAGATTCGCCGCCAGGGCAAGCTCTTGCCGCTCGGCCGCCTGGCCACCCCCGAAGACATTGCCAAGGGCGCCGCGTTTCTGGCCTCAAGCGATGCCAGCTACATCACAGGATCGGTTCTGCGGATTGATGGAGGGTTCGTTTTCCCGCACCCTGAAATTTCATAATCGAAATGAGGCTGCCGGCTTCCCCGGCCGTTTCCATCCCGAATCTTTGCGGCCTGCGGCTGATGCTGAAAATTGTCCGCGCGCCCTTGAACCCTGAAGGAGTCTCGAATGCTGGTGATTGATTCCCATCTCGACCTCAGTTGGAATGCGCTCAACTGGAACCGCGATTTCACCCTGCCGGTTGAGGAAATCCGGCGCTCCGAAGCCGGAATGAATGAGGCGCGGCGCGGCCGCAACACCGTTTGCTTCCCTGAAATGCGCAAAGGCGATGTGGGGATTTGCCTTGCCACGGTTCTCGCGCGCTCGACCCGGGAGAACACGCCGCTGCTCGATTACCGCTCGCAGGAAATCGCCTCCGCCATGGGCCACGGCCAGCGCATCTATTACAAGATCATGGAAGATTGCGGCCAGCTCCGCATGCTGAAGGATTGGGGCGATATCGCGCGCCACGTCGAAGAGTGGAACTCCGGCTCGCGCCAGCGCATCGGCTACATCCTCAGCATGGAAGGCGCTGACCCCATCCTTTCACCCGCGGACGCCGCCCGTTGGTGGGACGCCGGACTGCGCGTCGTGGGCCTCTCGCATTACGGCCAGGGAATCTATGCGGGCGGCACCACCGCCACAAGCGGCCTTACCGCAAGAGGCTTTGAGATGCTCGCGGCCTTCCAGGAATTGGGCATGGTGGTGGACGTCACCCACCTCGCCGACGAAGGCTTCTGGCAGGTCACTGAAAAATACCAGGGTTCGATCCTGGCAAGCCACAACAACTGCCGCGCGCTCGTCCCCGGGCAGCGCCAGTTTTCCGACGACCAGATTCGCAAGCTCATCGAGCGCGGGACGGTGATCGGCGCCGCCTTCGATTCCTGGATGCTCCACGCGGGTTACGTTCAGGGAGAAACGGACAATTCCCAGGTCAAGCTCAAAAGCGTCATCGGCCACATCGACCACATCTGCCAGCTTGCCGGGAACGCCCGCCACGTCGCGATCGGCAGCGACCTCGATGGAGGCTTCGGCAAAGAACAGTCTCCGAGCGACCTTGAGACCATCGCAGACCTGCAGAAAATTCCGTTGCTCCTCAAGGAAAGAGGCTACAGCCAGGACGACATCTCGGGCATCATGTACGGCAACTGGCTTCGCTTCTTCCAGCACGCCTTGCCCGCGCGATAGCCCGGCGCGCGTTTTGTGCCGAGGGCGACATCCGCAGGGTTCGCCCTCGTGTCATCATTCCGAGCGCAGCGGGGAATCTGCTTTTCGCTCAGCACGAATCCTGCCCCTCACAGTTCCACGGCCGGGCCGAGCGGTGCCATGGCGACCGTGATATAAGGATTGAAAATCTGGTCCTTGTGCTCCTGCGCGAACTTCCACATGCGCTGCAGGAACTTCCTTCGCGTCAACTTTCCATTTTGCCCCCTGATAAGGCGCCGTTGCTGATGATTCCAAGATAGCGTGGCATTCGTTTACTGCCGAAAGCCTGGTCGCAGACCGCCGCTACAGCATTTGTTGTCACTCCATTTTGTAATCCTTTTCAAGTTACGAAAGCCCCAGCTTTTCGGGAATCATTTTTGCCCATTCCGGCCACGACTGGCGCTCCTCGGCTTCAAAGTTTTTATTGCCGGAGACGGCCCGCGCGTCGGCCAGGCTCCAGACGGCTCCGTCCTCGTGGAAGATGCCGCTCAGCGTGCCTTTCTGCCGCTGGGCCAGCAGGTATGCGGGTTTCAGCATCAGGCTCCAAAAAAAGTTGCCGATTGCATACGACCGCACGATGGGCGCAAGAGATGCGTAATCGGGCTGCCACTCGTTCCCCACAAGCGGCTTGCTTCCCCACCCCGTGCCGCTCGGGCGAATCCGCTGCCACTCCGTCAGCCACACCGGCCGGCGCACAACTTTTTCAGCGTCCACCGTCTGGCTTTCAATGAATTTCCGGGCGTACTCCGCCGAGGGCGGAAAGTTCATGTGCGTTTGCAGCACGTCCAGCCCCGCGTCAAGGAACATCAGGCTTTGCTTCAGCGTGATACCGCCAAGCGTCAGCGGAACCGAGCCGCGCCGGGCGGCGGCCTGCTCAATCATGGCGCGCGCAAAAATCTCGCGCTTGAGCGTGTGCGGCTCATTCTGGACCTCGATTGCGGCCAGTCGCTGGTCATTCCGAAAATGATCCATGAACCAGTCGACGTACTCGCGCGGGCCGCGCCACAGCTTCGGGTCCCGCACAATTTCCGAGGAAGGCGAAAGCAGTGCGGAAGCCTCAAACGGGTTCGTATCGGCGAGGTTGGCCGCGGCCGGTTCGACGCCCACGCCCTCAAAGAGCGCGGGCATCACCCTGATTCCGCGGGCCGCGCAGGCCACCAAAAGATCATCAAAGCTTTGCTGCAGCCGCTCTCGATTCTCGCGCCAGAACTCAAAGCTTAGCCACAACCGGAAAGCGTTCAGCCCCAGGCTTGCGGCAAATTGCGCGTCGCGCCGGGCAATTTGGGGATCGTAATCGCGCCAGGTTTGATAGGCGTTGTAGGAGCGCGCCGGAAGATAAATCGCTCCGCGCGGCAGCCACGCACCGCCAGCCGCAGCTCCCGGAAGGTTTGCGCCGTCCGCGTCCGGTTCCCGAACGCCTGCGGCCGCAATCGCGGCCGCAGCCACGCCCAGAAATTTACGCCGGTTCATCATTCCTCAATCTCCTCGCGCGCTTCCCGCTTAAACCCCGCCCACCATTCTGCCTTACGGCGCCCCGAATGCCAATCGAAGGCGTGCGGCATTTTGTGCGGCATTTTTTGCTTGACAAACCGGCCCT
>JAJYHU010000166.1 GCA_021784615.1 Acidobacteriota bacterium
ATCTCTGGGCCAGGCGCGGGAAGATGTTGTTATCCCTGGCGGCGCGTGAGGGGAGGAGCTATGGGCACAGCGAAACTCACCGACTTGCTGCCCGTCGCTGAGCTTACAGGTTGGCGGGCTCTCGAGGATTTCCTCGGTGCTCGAGGCCGGATCAGACCGGGCAATCGGCCATTGGAGGCACTGGCTGCAGGCCGCAAGGCTGGTGACTCAGGGGTTGGTGACGTATTGTATTCCCTGCCCGATGCGGCCAACCTGCTTTTCGAATATGCGCGGCGAGAAGCAAGAAGGTGCTACCTTATGCTGGCGTGCGAGGGACCGCTCGGTCGACTTCGCGCGCTCCGTGCCTCCGCACCGGTCGGGAGGCCAAGAAAGCTGAAGAAACTCGCCCTCTCAGTGCTCGACCTCACGCTGACCGTTTACTTTCGGGAAGCCCTGGATTATTGCGGGGATAACGATGCCGCTTCTCTTCTAGCGGACGCTCTGCTTTTTCAAGCAACTGGAAGCTTGCCGCACACGCCACCAGAGGACGATCTTGCCTTCCGCGAAACCCAAACCCACAAGCTAAGGGGAGTGGCCAAATACGGGGCAGCGAGAGCACATTTTGTCCACACGAAGAACCCGGAGGGTTGGCTATTTGGGAGAGAAGTATCCGAAATCATCGCTGGTTGCCATTCCATTGCAATCGTCACCCCAGCCGATCTCTACTCGCTGCCGCTCCGTGCCCAGGCGACGCTGGTCGTGAGGCTCACCTTGTACGGCACGGCTCCAAGCGAAGAAGATATAACGAACGTGCACCGTATGTATGCCCTTATGTCAAAAGGCCTCCGCGGCCTTACCGAAGGGACGCGAGGCACGACTGAGTAAGCAGCCCGCGGCAGAGATTCGATTCCTGGAGACTCTGCTACCATCTTGCCGAGCCAAATGATGGCCACGGTGCCTGCCACGTTCCACCGGTCTCCTGATTGACCGTGGGTTTGTACTGCGTCATAGGGCCCACGGAAAGTGTTGACCGGGGCCATCAGCGCACATCGGGCAGTGCGCCAGCTACCGCAACTGATCCATCAAGGCTTCAAAGTCGCTTCGGGAGTACCATTTGTCTCTAAACCAAAAACGGTCTGCCTTCTCAATAACACCGAAAATGTCCTCTTCGCCGCTGGGCAATATTCTGGCCCTGCCCTGTGTGTCGAGGACTTTTACCTTTCCGTTTTTGCGGACAAAGCTGTGCAGATGTCCATAGGTTGCGGTCATCGTTCACCCCCCCAACCCACAGGATACCATGGAACGGCTGTCCCATGGGACGCTTGTCGTTGACCGTCTGCAATCCAGCAGCACGAGCAAGGTAGCGCATCTCTCGCCTTCCAGAGAGTCTGCGGTTTTTCGGTAAATCCCACGGACAAGCCGCAGACTTCGGTTAGCGAAGTCGCCACTCGCTTCTTACCGCTCTCCCCACTTGAGTTTTTGGCGGAGGATTTCAAAGTAGTTCATGTTGGGGGGCTGGATGACTTCGATGTAGGAATCGGACTTGCGCAGCCGCACGATGTCATCGCTGTGCGTGGCGATTCCCACCTGGCCGTCGACGGTGAGGTAGGCGGCTTCGCGCTGGCTCTTCACAATGATTTCGATGGTGGCCGTGTCGGGAAGCACCAGCGGGCGGTTGGTGAGGGTATGTCCGCAGATGGGCGTCACGATAAAGGCCGCGACTGATGGCGTAACCACCGGGCCGCCGGCCGCAAGCGAATAGGCCGTTGAGCCGGTGGGCGTGCAGACAATCAACCCGTCCGACTTGTAGTTGGAGATAAACACGCCGTCGGCGTAGACTTCAAAATCCTGAATCCGGGCGATGGCGCCTTTGTTCAAAACCACGTCATTGAGCGCCCTGTAAGTTGAAAGCACTTCATCGGCGCGAATCAGCTCGCCTTCAAGCTGCACCCGGCGTTCAGAAACGTAATGCCCCGCCAGAACTCCTTCAAGCGCCGGATAAAGCTCTTCCCGGGTGATGACGGTCAAAAAGCCCAGGCCGCCCATGTTCACGGCAAAGATGGGGACGGCGTTGTGGTGGATGGACCGCGCGGCCGCCAGTAAAGTTCCGTCGCCGCCCAGGACCATCAGCAGGTCCACCTTGCCGGGCATCTCATTGCGGGTCAAACATTTTCCCGGGCTTTCCAGGATGGCGCCCGTTTCTTTGTCAAAGCAGACTTCGATGTCGCGCTTCTTCAGCCACTCCACCAAGGGAGGAACGATTTCGCGGATCTCCGCTTTTCTGGGTTTCGATACGATTCCGATTCTCTTAATCGCCATGAGTTCTCAAATTGTTCAAAAATTGCCTGGCAGCGCCGGTCCGGCCACCACGCTTTAAGGAAAATCCATTCTAGACATTTTTCGGCCAAATAGCATGCAGGAAAAATTCGCGGTTGCCCTCAGCGCCCAAAATCGCGCTTTCCACCCGGCCGATCTCCGTGAATCCCAGTTCTGCAACCTTCCGCGCCACCTTTTCGACGGCTTCCTCATGGAGACTCGGGGCGCGCACAATGCCGCCCTTGCCCACCTGCGCCGCGCCCACTTCAAATTGCGGTTTCACCAGCGTCACCAGGTCCGCTCCTGCTTCAAGCAGCGGCGGAAGCACGGGAAGAATCAGCGTGGATGAAATGAACGAAACATCCAGCGTGGCCAGCCCGACGCGTTCGCCGATCCGCTCAAAGGCCAGATAGCGCGCATTGGTTTTTTCCAGAACCACCACGCGCGCGTCCTGCCGCAGCTTCCAGTCAAGCTGGTTGGTTCCGGCATCCACGGCAAACACCTTGCGGGCGCCGCGCTGGAGCAGGCAGTCCGTAAAGCCTCCGGTGGACGCGCCGACGTCCAGGCAGACTTTGCCCTCGGGATTGATGCCAAAATGATCGATCGCGGCCTCCATTTTCAGCCCGCCGCGGCCCACATATTTTGAACTCGCTCCCAGCAGGCGCAGGCTCGCCGTGACGCTGACCGCCGCGCCGCATTTCTCCACCTTCTGTTCGTCCACCAGAACCTGTCCGGCCAGAATCAGCGCCTGGGCTTTTTGGCGTGAAGCCGCCAAGCCCCGCTCCACCAGCAAACGGTCCAACCGATTTTTCTCAGTCCGCGCGCTACTCATCCCATAAGAAGCTTAGCGCCCGGGGAGCCGGATGAAAAGAGCCTGATGCCGATCTTCCCGGCATGGTTATGGAGTAAGATGAAGGCGAAAACCGTTGAGCAAAGCATCTGTGGCCGGAATCGGCCTTTCGGTAAGACCGTTACCTCTTAGTTGATTATGCACTTCAATGCCGGATCGGGAGGAATGCCATGAAAGTGAAATCCATGTCGAGGCGGGATTATTTGAAGCTTCTGGGGACAAGTGGCGCACTGGCTGCCGTTGGCGCAAACGCTGCGTGCACGTCCGGGCCAAAAGAGGCGCCTAAGCAGGCGGCAGAAGGGCCGGGCGAGCCTGCTTCCGTGGTGGCCGACCGCGAGCGCCGCATGAAGTGGTGGCACGCGGCCAAGTTTGGATTGTTCATCAACTACGGCCTGTACAGCATCATCGGCCAGCACGAGTGGGCCATGGAAGAAGAGGGCATTCCGGTTTCGCAATACGAGCTGCTGGCCAAACACTTCCTGCCCAAGCCCGGCGTCACAATGGAGTGGATTAAGTTGGGCAAGGCGGCGGGAATGAAGTATGCCGTCATGGACACCAAGCACCACGAAGGCTTCTGTTTGTTTGATTCCAAGCTGACGGACTACTGCGCGCCGAGGCAGGCTTGCGGGCGCGATCTGGTGCGCGAATACGTGGAGGCGGCGCGCGCTGAGGGCCTGCGCGTGGGCTTCTATTACTCTCTGATGGACTGGCACCACCCGGATGGAGCGCGTTGCGCGACGGACGAGGCGGCCCGCAAACGTTTTGTGGCCTATACGCACGGCTTGGTTCGGGAGCTCATGACGAACTACGGCAAGATCGACATTCTTTGGTATGACGTTGACTGGCCGCTGACGCCCGAGCAGTGGGAATCGAAGAAGATGAACGACATGGTCTTCAAACTTCAGCCGGACATCATCGTCAACAACCGGACCGGCGTGGGGGGTGATTTTTCAACGCCGGAGCAGCACATCCAGGCGGCGGAAAAAGGCCGGGCGTGGGAAACCTGCATGACAATGAATGACAGTTGGGGTTACCAGTGGGCGGACGATGACTGGAAGTCTCCCAAGACGATCGTGCGCAATCTGATCATGTGTGCACGGGGCGGCGGGAACTATCTGCTAAACATTGGTCCCAAGCCGGATGGATCGGTGCCGGAAGAAGAAGCTCGCACCCTGGAAGCCGTGGGCAAATGGATGAGCCGGAACGGCCCGACGATCTATGAAGCCGAGCCTTTCGAGGGCGGCGGAGCCCCGTTCGCGAATTTCACGCGCAAAGGGAACACCCTTTACGTCCACGTGCATTTCTGGCCGGCCAATACGCCCGCCGCTAACTGGCTCGCATTTTTCCGGCCAACGACGGTGGTGGCGATCGGAGGCTTGCAGACGAAAGTGAAGTCGGCGCGGCTGTTCGCTTCAGGGAAGAAGGTGGACTTTCGGCAGGACGACATTTCCGTGCAATTCACGGGATTGCCCAACAAGGCTCCCGACGATCCAGTGACGGTGATTGAGGTGGAATGCGAATCGGAACCCACTGTGAACGGCCTTTACGTGCGTGAACACCGCAAGCGTTACAAGGTTGGAACTATCGAGTCCTGAAAATTGAGTCCTGAAGGGAATTTTGCGCGCGCCCCGTTCGGTCGGCACCGTTTTGGGTGGAGCAGTCGACTGGCGCAATCTGTGCGCAGAGAACTCCGGGTGAATTGAAAGGAGAGTAACGCATGAGTTGCCGTCCTGCTCTGTGGCGCCTGCGCGCGTCGTTTGTGACTCTATTTATTTGCCTTGCGACCGGAGTCGCGATGGCGCAGAGCCTGAAGCTGGCGAGCACGCCGCCCATGGGCTGGAACAGTTGGAACCACTTTGCGTGCAAAGTCAGCGATGCCATTATTCGCGAACAAGCTGCCGCCATGGCCTCGAACGGCATGAAGGGCGCCGGTTATCAATATATCAATATCGACGACTGCTGGCAGGGTGGCCGCGACGCAAATGGAGTGATCCACGGCAACGCCCGCTTCCCGGACATGAAGGCCTTGGCCGACTACGTTCACAGCAAAGGGCTGAAGCTGGGCATCTACTCTTCGCCTGGACCCAAAACTTGCGCCGGCTACACGGGAAGTTACGGCCACGAAGAGCAGGACGCCAGGACGTACGCGAGCTGGGGCGTGGACTATCTGAAATACGATTGGTGCAGCGCCGGCAGAATCTACAAGCCTTCCGAAATGCCCGCGATTTACAAGAAGATGCACTTAGCGCTGGTTAGCACGGGACGGCCTATCGTCTTCAGCCTGTGCCAATATGGGATGGAGGACGTCTGGAAATGGGGAGCGGCGTCTGGAGGCAATCTTTGGAGGACGACGGGAGACATTAAAGATTATTGGCCGCGCATGTCACGCAATGGATTTGATCTCCAGCCGGGCTTGGCCAAGTATGCGGGTCCCGGCCATTGGAACGATCCCGATATGCTTGAAATCGGAAACGGCGGCATGACGGAAACGGAAGATCGCACCCACATGAGCCTTTGGTGCATGTTGGCTGCCCCCTTGATTGCCGGCAACGACTTGAGTCACATGTCACCGGAAGCACTCGAGATTCTTACCAACCGCGAGGTTATTGCTGTTGATCAGGATCGGCTCGGGCGCGAGGGATATCCGATCGCGCGCTACAAGGATGGGAAACGAATTACGATTCACGTGAAGTTGCCGCTCCCGCGGAATTCGAAATTGGAGCTCGGCGGTGGTGACGACCAGGAAGTGTGGGTCAAGCCGCTATCAGGAGGAGCGATGGCCGTTGGATTGTTTAACCGCGCGGCTGCGCCCGCGCGCATCTCGCTGCGGTGGCGAGAACTCAAGATGCGCGGTACACCGCAGGTGCGTGATCTGTGGGCTCACCGCGACCTGGGTCGCATTAAGGATGGATACTCAGCGGAAGTGCCCGGTCACGGCGTCATCATGCTGCGCGTTTCTGAATAAGCTCGCGAATACAGGTTTTTATTCCAATTCGCGGGAATATATGAATGGCTTGGGGCGGACGGGTGAAGGCGATCAATTAACCTGCCGCGGATGTGCCGCTTGAAGAGCTGGACTCCGGCAAGATATAATTTTTGTGTGGCTTGAGGATGGGTTGGCCGGGAATCGGTGCCGAGAAAGTGTCTTTCACCGACCTGGGTTCCTTCTAGCCAAGCAGCCAAGTCAATTTCTAAATACGCGCCTGTAGCTCAGTTGGATAGAGCGGCAGACTTCGAATCTGTAGGTCGGGGGTTCGAGCCCCTCCAGGCGCGCCATTTCTTCCCTCAAAATATCGGAGAGTGAGGCTTCCGTTTCCGTAAAGGCCATCGCCCAATCGATGCAGCAACGCAAGAACGGAGTGATCTCCCAACGGCTGCGTGGTGTGGCTAGAACAGACTCAAAAGAGCCCTTGGTGGCGTGTCGGACGCCTTTACCTGTCGGTCTGATTTGGGTATATTAAGGACAGACGATAGAAAGAAGACATTCGTATCTCATTGTTCTTAGACTATTAGGTTGCGCCTGGCTGCGGGGCAAAAGCAGTTCCACCGGGAAGACCGAGATCAGAAAGGCTGAGTTGGGTCTTGGGGCAGGGGCCTGACGGCATGAGCGGAACTCCGGCGTTTGCTGGGAATCCGCCTGAGAGTCTGAAAAGAGGTGCGAGCATGCCGACTACCCACCATCCGCTGAGCACGGAAAAACTAATCGAGCGGCAAATCAGGTTCTGGGAATGGCAACGCCAGAAAGGGAAGGAAAAAGCGCGGCCTGGCCGAGGAAAGTCGGGCTCCGTCATGTTCGGCCCTTATTTGGTAATCTCAAGAGAAAAGGCAGCCGGGGGGCGCACAGTGGCCGCACTGGCCGCAGAACGGCTGAATTGGCAGGTCTTTGACCGTGAGATCGTGGACGAAATTGCGCGGCGCGCCAAAATGCGGCAGCAATTGATCGAAAGTCTGGACGAGCGTGGGCGGGGCGGCTTGGAAGAATTTATCAGGGATTTTCTGGGAAGTGAGCCGATCGCTCCGGGAGACTATCTTTACCATCTGAAGCAAGTTCTACTGACGCTGGGGCATCAAGGGGACGTCGCAATTGTGGGCCGGGGGGCGGAATATGTTCTGCCGAGTCAGTTCGGAGTCCGCATTCGGATGGTGGCTCCGCTTGATGTGAGGATCGAGCGAGTCCGCAAGGCGCAGGGGCTTAGTCTTGAGGCAGCGCGCTCTCAAGTCGCGCAGGTTGATAGAGAGCGAGAGAAGTTTATCCGCAGCCACTTCCATCAAGCTCTGCGAAATCCGCTCGACTACGATGTCGTCATTAACACGGGTCAGATGAGCGCCGAGGGCGCCGCTGAAATTGTGCTGGCAACCCTGCAAAACAAATTAGGCGTATCAGCGGGTAACGTTACAACTGCCGTAGAAAAGTGAAGGTCTTTAACTGAAAGAAGCGGCATGTCCAGCCTGCACCGCAGTTGTTCCCTTTTACAGGCCAAAGAAGGCAGGTTGCTCCGATTCAGGAAGGGAATTGTTAAGAAGTTCCTGGACTGAGCCCGTGGAGCCGTGGGGCAAAACTCACTTCAGCGAGTGCGAATCCTTGACACCTTTTCAAACTCCATAGTATCAACTTGTAGGAACTTTCAATCTGCAAAAAGGATTTCCGCTGCAGGGCGGGTATTCAGCCTTTTACCTTGGAGTGGAAGAGGCGGTCATGAGAAGACATTCACGTATTACAAGGCGGGAATTTATCGAAGCCTCCGCGCTTGCCGGCGTGAGCCTGGCAATGAAATCCGGTGATGCTTCCGAGTTGACGTCCGGGGGCGGAGATTCCATCTCCGTAGTGGCTGAAGGGAATCCGACTCCTAAAGTGGCCCATGGAATGGACCTTTTATCCCGCACTCTTCAGGAAGCGGGGATTTCCTGCCGGATGTCAAGCGCAGCTTCGACGCCTTCAGGAAGCCGCGTGATCAGGGTTCAAGTTAACCCCGCCAATCTTCCTCCAAACGCCCGGCGCGGGGAGGGGTTTTCAATCAAGCCTTCTGGCAACGGAATCCATGTTAGCGGTTTTGATGAGGCGGGCGCCTTCTATGCCTGCGCCGAATTGGCCGCGCGCATTCGGAAGACGCGCGAACTGCCAATGAACGTCGATGTCGATGACTCTCCCAGAATGAATATGCGCGGGATTCCACTTTTCCTGATGACGGCCGGAACCTACATGTACCCCATTGTGAAAAGTCAGTTTCCGTGGTTTTACGACAAGCCCCTTTGGATTAAAACGCTGGACTTTCTTGCAGAAAACCGGCTGAACTTCATATCGTTCTGGAACGCACATCCCTTTCCGTTTTTTGTGAACCTCGATCGATATCCTCAGGCAAGAATGATCAGTGATGAGGAACTCGAAAGGAATGAGAAACTGCTGGGGTGGCTAAGCTCCGAGGCGGACAAACGAAATGTATGGTTGATGTTCCAGTTCTATAACGTTTATGTTCCTGAAGACTTTGCGAAAGCGCGCGGGGCGGAAGAGGGCGACCAGGACATCGAATTTTCTCATGGTTATGCGGTCTTGCGTAAGCCGACTCCCTGGGCTGCCGAGTATACCCGTTACGCCGTCAAAGAATTTGTTCAGAAGTATCCCAGCTTGGGCTTGTATGTTTGTTTGGGAGAAGCGCTGCATCAGGATCAGAGCGAGTGGATGGATGACGTGATCCTGGCAGGCGTCAAAGAGTCAGGCAAGCACCCTCCGGTAATTCTGCGTAATTGGGCCCTTCATGATGACTTGCAGATTTTGAAGAATGCTGTCTCAAGCTACGACAACCTTCACACGGAAATGAAGCAGAATGAAGAAATGTACGCAGTGCCTGAGCCTGACCCCGCCAACATCAGGTGGATTCAGCACAGCCCAAGCCATATCATTAATGTCCATTTGATGGGCAACTTGAAACCGTTCCGATGGGCCCCGCCATCTTTTATTCAGGAGACCGCCAAAGATCAGCAGGAGATGGGCGCCAAAGGAGTTCAAGTCTATCCGCTTTGGGTTTGGTACTGGCCCTATAGCGCGGACAGAAATCGCTTGCTCCAGATCGATCGTGACTGGCTCTGGTACGCCGCCTGGGGGCGGTACGCCTGGAATGCAAAGCGTCCCCATGAGCAGGAGAGGCAGTATTGGGCGGAGAAGATTGCCGAGAAATACGGGGAGGGCTCGGCTCTAGATATTCTGGGCGCGTACGAAGCCGCCGGGCGAGTTATGCCGATCGTTCCCAGGATGTTTTGGTTTAAGGGGTGGAACCATTGGTTCGCGTCGAACGGACTGATGTTGGATCAGACCCTTACGGGTACTCCCATCCCTTACACGAACATTGAAAAAACTGTGAGTGTCGAAAAATACGCTAAGAATCTCGCCAATAGGAAAATGGTTGGGAATGGCTTGTTGACTCCGGCCGTTCTGACCGAACGGATGGTGAGCCACGGCGCGCAGGGAGTGGATCTGATCCGGAAAGCGGCGCCCGCAGTCGAAAAAAACAAGGAGGAATTTGACCGCTTGCAGGTTGACGTTGAAGCCACCTCGCTAATTGCCCAAATTTACCAGGCTAAGGTTGATGCGGCGGTGCATTTTGTCGCCTACCAACTCCGCCCGACCCCGGAAAATGAAGCAAAGGTCATAAGCGCGCTAGAGAAATCAGTCGATCATTACCGGTTGCTCGTGGCAAAAACGAATGACGCGTATCCTGCGGCGAATGACATAAGAAACGATATTCCTTTCCCTTTCAACCCGCCTTCTACATCTCCTGCTGCGAATAGCATCCCCCGCCTTCCTCATTGGCGGGACTTCCTCCCGGTTTTCGAAGCCGAATTGGAGGTGTATCGGCACCTTCTAGGTAACAACTCAGGTTCCGTTAAGTGATGTGTTTATCGATGGTCTTTGAACGCTGCTGAATCAATTTCGATATGATATTTCAGGTTGTGGATTGCTGCACAAGAAATTTGTGAGCTGAGGGATAGCCCCTTTATTTGCCTGGGCATCTCGCCGAGGTTAGAATGCTAGGTCACCGCGGGCCGTCAGTAGTCTAATGCGGTTTGGCCAAATGGAAGTTTGGCGCATTTCTCGCAGGCTTGTAGAGGTTTGGCCGCAACGGCTTTTTAGGGGGGAACGTGTATGTAGAGCAAAAGCTGGCGAGCAACCGGGATTGGAGGATCGATGAAAGAACGGACGCGGAAAATTGGCATCTGCTTTGTTGCGATGGGAATCGCTCTGATTCTGCCGGCAGTCTTGCGGGCGGCTGTATCGGCCGGCGGGGCTATTGACATTGTGGTGGAAGGGAACGCCTCGCCACAATTAGCTTTTGGCGCCCAAGAGGTCCGAAGCTCCCTAGCGAAGAAGAACCTGGAAGCGCGAATTTCATCGCATCCTTCAAAATCGACCATTACAATTTATTTGGAAACGCAGGCTGATTCTGTGCCAGCGGATGTTCGATCTCGGCCCGCCCCTTCCTCAGCGGAATCCTATGCCCTTTCGATCGTCTCAAGCAACGTGATTGTGGTCAAAGGAAGTGACGAAACGGGTGCAATGTATGGGGCTCTGGATCTCGCCGAACAAATTGCCTGGGCGAAGGGCAATGACTTTGTTGGGCAAATCCGGACCCACAGCAAGTCCCCATACCTTAATATCCGCGGCATCAATTACTTCCTGACCACCCAGGATATTGATCTGCCTGGCGGAGCCTTCTGGTCGGATGCGTATTGGACGGAATTCTTCGACATGATGGCTCGCGATCGATACAACTTCCTTGATATTCATGGCCCGTGCGAGGCTGTGACGGTGGGATTCCCGGATGGCTTTTGCTACTTTGTCCACTTGCCGGATTTCCCGAAGGTGGGAGTGGGAATTGAACAAGCAGCGAAAAACATGGCGCGCTTCCGTGAGATTGTCCATATGGCCGCAGAGCGTGGGGTGAAGGTTGGCTATATGAACTATTCGTCCGAACCCTTTTATGGCGCATGGCATACCCGGCGCTTTGGTGTAGACCAGCGCTGGACTCGAAGCACTCAGAAGTATCTGACTGACCCCGGCGAGGTTCAAAAGTACACACGGGAAGCGGCGGGCGTTTTTCTCAAGCAGGTTCCGGGACTTTGGATGTTTGGCTTTCGGATCGGGGAGTCGGGGCAGCCCGAAGATTTTTACAAGAAAACGTATCTCGATGCCCTCAAGAACGCCCCGGCAAAGCTGAAAATTTACTTGAGAACGTGGATAGCCGACCCCGAAAAGGTCCGTGAGATTGGCTCCTTAGCGAAACAACATCTCTACATCGAGCCTAAATACAACGGCGAACATCTGGGGCTGCCTTACCAAGCGGTTCTGGGCGGCCGCCAATATCCTCCGAGTGGCTCGTATGAAAACTACAATGATTACCCAAGAGACTATTCAATTATCTGGCAGATTCGTGCTCATGGCACAACCCGGGTCTTCTATTGGATGTCACCTGAGTTTGCCCGGCGGACGGTCCGCAGCTGCAAGTTTGCCGGGGGCG
>JAJYHU010000217.1:0-7917 GCA_021784615.1 Acidobacteriota bacterium
GCGGTTCAGCCCTCTGTTTGCTCACCTTTCAGCGGATTGGGCCTCTGCCGTCATCTGGGGAACCATGACCGTGATTTCCACCCGCCGATTTTTTTCACGGCCTGCCCTTGAAGAGTTGGAAGCAATAGGAGCCGCTTCACCGTAGCCGAGGCTGTAGATTCGGACCAGGGGAATGTTGTGGTTCAGGGTCAAATACCGGATGACCGCGTTGGCCCGCTGCTGGCTTAACGCCAGGTTGTATTGTTTCGGTCCGGTCCGGTCGGTATAGCCTTGAATTTCAATCACGTAGTGCTTCAAGCTTCCGACGGTTTGGGCCACTTCGTCCAGGTGCTCCTTGTCAGCGGCGGTCAGTTGGCTTTTATTGAGGCCGAATAGAACGACCGCGTGCTGGGTGGGTTGATAGTTGTCGATGTTGTTGACCATGTTCTGCGCCTGATTCGCCGCTGACAGACCCTGTTCCGCCGTTTGATTGGCGGCCTGGGCGTGCTGGTCGGCCTGGCTTGCTGTCTGGCTGGCCTGATCGGCGCTGTTTTGCGCCCGGGAGATTCCTGCTTCCGTTTTCCTATCCAGGTCACGGATGTCCGAGGCATTCTGTGACGTTTTCTGGTCAACCGAGTTAATTCGAGCATCAAGCGGCGCTTGAGTATTTCGGACGAATCTTCGCGTTGCGACGCAGCCCGTCGCGAGAAACAGCAAAGGGCTTAATGCTACAGCGGCGAGGCGGACAGATTTGGTGGCATTCATAAGCACTCTCCGAGCAGTTTATGAGTTTCACGCTGTACTCAGCACTCTCGATGCCAAATTTGAAGATGAAGATAAGTCTATTGGAATGAGGGAAAAGTATTCCGCAGACGCTACAGTTGTGCTCCCTGCATCGAGCCGAGGCTGTAAAATTTTCTCGTGGGCGCCACCAAACGGAGCATCAGCTGACGGGCGATAAGGAACAGGAAGGCATTAAGGCGCTCACTTGCGGTGCGCCTCCAGCCAGAGGGAAGCAAGGAGCTTCCGAAACGCTTCACCGCGATGCGAGACGGTGAATTTCTCCTCAGTGCTTAGCTGTGCAAACGTCTGCGCAAGTGGAGGATAAAAGAAGTAAGGATCGTAGCCAAAGCCGCCCGTGCCGCAGGGTTCTTGCTGAATCAATCCATCCGCTCTGCCTTCAACCACGTTCAAGATTTGTCCCCGTTCGGCTAGGGCGATAACGCAAATGTAGCGCGCCGAGCGTTTCTTAGGAGGAACTTTGGCTAAATCGCGCAGCAGCTTTTGATTGTTGGCTTCGTCATCGGCTTCAGGTCCTGCGAAGCGCGCGGAAAAAACTCCCGGTGCTCCTTCAAGCGCGTCAACGCACAGGCCGGAGTCATCGGCAAAGACCATGCCTTCCGTGAAACCGCTATAGTAGAGCGCCTTTTTGCGGGCGTTCGCCTCAAAGGTGCTGCCGTCTTCAATGCAGGCGGGCAGGCTGTCAATTCCGGGAAGAAGTTGAACGCTAATTTCCATCGCCATTGCGGCCTGTTTGAATTCCCGGAGTTTCCCGGGGTTATTGGAGGCCAAATA
The DNA here is from genome assembly GCA_021784615.1 of Acidobacteriota bacterium. GTDB lineage: Bacteria > Acidobacteriota > Terriglobia > UBA7540 > UBA7540 > JAMCXS01. The sequence goes on from JAJYHU010000217.1 coordinate 1,555, forward strand.
GATGGTGCGCATCAATCACGATTCCAGAAGGATGTTTCCCGCCTGCGGTCTGAAGTTCCAGTAAAAATTCCGAGCTTGCGAATGCGTTTGAGAAAGCGCTTTGCCCTCATCCTTTCCTGCCGGGCAATTCAACCTTTGTAATGGATTTCTGGATTTGGATTAAATGTTGGATGGCTGGCCCGGCGAGGTCGATCATTTTCGTAAGATCTTCGCCGCCAAAGGGGTCTTTCTCCGCCGTCGCCTGGAGTTCAACAAAGCGGCCGGCGCCGGTCATCACCACGTTCATATCCACATGGGCATTCGAATCCTCAGAGTAGTCAAGGTCGAGCAGCGTTTCATTCCCCACAATGCCGACGCTGATGGCGGCAACATAATCGCTCAGCGGAATCTGCTTTAGGACTTCCATCTCCTGGAGCTTTTTGAGTGCCAGGGCCAGCGCCACCATCGAACCGGTAATCGAGGCGGTTCTGGTGCCGCCGTCGGCGCGGATCACGTCGCAGTCAATCCATACGGTCCGTTCACCCAGCTTTTCAAGGTCAACGACGGCGCGGAGCGAGCGGCCGATCAGCCGTTGGATCTCCATGGTCCGGCCGCTTTGCCGCCCTCGAGTTACCTCGCGAGAGGTGCGGGTGTCGGTGGCGCGCGGGATCATGGCGTATTCACTCGAAATCCATCCTTTTCCCGAGCCCTTCATGAAGAGCGGAACGCCATCTTCCACCGATGCCGTGCAAACCACCTGTGTCTCGCCCAGCCGGATGAGGGCCGATCCCTCGGCGCTGGAGATGAAATGAGGAGTAATCTCCACCGGACGAAGCGCCGTGGCTTCGCGATTGCCGGCGCGCACCAGTTTCCCGTGGGAATAGATGAGTCCGGAAAGTAGTTTTGGGGTTGAGGGCATAAGGCTCCTGACTTTATTGGGTTTGTGCAATTAAGGACGGCTCCGGCGCAAAATAGCCGGTCAGATCGATGTGGCCGTCGAGGGTCTGAGCCTCTTGTCCCTGAACAAGGAACTTGACTCGTTTCACGGAGGGAATGTTGGCGGCGAGCGAGTCGACGATGGAGTAAATGGCCAGATCCTCGCTTTCAATCCCCGGCGTGAAGTCCGCGCGGGCTTCCTGCGAAAGGTCAATCACCGCTGTCCCGTCCGGGGAAAGGAAGACGGCCCGGAGGGTCGCCGATGGGGGCAGGGTGCTGCTGTGCCCTTCGTGGGAGCCCTCGATAAGCGCCAGCAACACCTGCTTGATGCGTTGGATGTCTTCCGTGGCTAGCTTCAATGAGCGCCCTTCCGCGATCAACTTTCCGTCCGCGTAGGAAGGAAAGTAGAGGGTGATGGTTTGGTTTTGACCTCCGGCCGGCTGCAGCGCAGCCTCGCTGAGGCGGGTTCGGGCCGTCTGGGCGGCGGTTTGTGCGTTGGGGGGCGAAAGATGGCGCCGCAAAGTCAGCAAGTAATAGACGCCCATGCCGAGAACCACGGCGACGACAATGCTCAAAATCAAAGCGCGGTGCGACATAGCTTAGGATCGGCCTCCCTGCATGTTTTCGAGCGCCTGCACAACCGCGGCGGCGATCTTATCCTGGAAAGATTGCTGGGTCAGCGGGGCGGGATTCGTGCCGGGCGCAAGGCTTCCCACTTCAATGGCGACGGCGGGCGCGGCGATGCTCCGCAAGTCCCTGAGAGGCACTTCCATGGGGCTTGCCGGCGCAACGCCCGTATCCTTTGCGAGATCCCGCTGCAAGGCTTGGGCGAGTTGCCGGCTGCGGTTGAGGTAATCCAGTTGAATCTTGTTCCAGAGGGTAAAAAGCGGCGCGGGGTCCGCGCCTGAGGCCAGCGCCACGGGCGAAGAGGGGCAATAGGTATAGACCCTCACCATCGGGGCCGAGGGGCCAAGGTTCCCGGCGTGAAAGGTAATGAACGCGATGGGAGTGGCCGCATTGGCCTCCGCGGCGCGCTGGTCAAAATCCACAGTTTGGTCGCCCGTCCGCGTCAGAACAATGCGATACCGGCCCGTTGCCTGGAGAGCCTTGCTGACAGTTCCGACAATCTGGGCCGTCAGGTTCTTTTCAAGAAGCCCGTCGGGGCCCTGCGCGCCCGCGTCAGCGCCGCCGTGCCCTGCATCCAGAACGACGGCGGGCAGCAAGAGGTTGGGAGCCTGCGGCTTGACCACCGCCGCGGCAGGCGGCTGCTCCGGAGCCGGATGCGGCGCTGGAGGAGGTGGTGGTGGGAGCGCGGGAGCCGGCTGCGCCGCCGCGACTTTCGGCTTCATGACATCCGCTACCAGAGTTTTGTTTCCATTGCCCAGCTTCGGATAGAAATCCAACCCTGCCGCCGCGGGCGTCAGCACCAGCTTCGGACGCCCATCCTGATCCTCAAATTGCACTCGCGAAACGTAGGAGTTCTGGAACTCAAAGTTGGACTGGATGGGTTCCACGGGATGGCTGCCAAGATATAGAATCCACCGGCTGTTGCGGGCGGCCGTTTGAAGGCTGACGGGAGTCGCAAATTGGAACGTCAACTGTGCGCCGTTTTCGAGCGGCTCCATGTGGACGGTGAAGGAGTTGGGCTTGACGTTCCCAATGAAAATGCGGTTTTGCCCCGTCTGGTATTCCACGGTTTGATTGATCAGGGTGGGCAGAATCTCGGTCAGGAAATCGACCGGCACCATCCACTCACCCTCCATGGTTCGGGGCGGATTCGAGAGCCGAAGCTTGGCGTTGTTCAGCCGCACAATCGGGTTCTTTTCACGGAACTGGATTTTGGTGCTTCCAAACCAGACTTTCAGCGTCTTCCGTTTTGCCTGAAGGCCTGCCACATGCCCGACGAGGTTCAGAAGTTTCAGCACCGGCAGGTACTGGACATTCTGATAGGCCTTTGTCTGAAGGATGGAATGAGTTTTGGGGAAGTAGAAAACGAAGTTCCCGCTTTGGGCCGGGCGCGCCGGCCACGCCAGCAGCATGAGCATCGCGACGGCGCCAACGTAAAGCCAGCGGGGGGATGAGTTTCGCTTCTTGATGTGTTTGGCCAAAAAGTTCACACGCTGTAGACTTCGGCTGGCGGGACCAGCAACCCACGCCAAGCCCTTATTCTAGTCGAACCGCTCCGGGCGTTGCAATTATCCCAAGCAGAAAGGAGTGGCGCGGTTTAATGTAGCGGCGGCTTTATGCCGCCATTAGCGAGGTAAACCTGCCGCTGCTCCGCGAACCTTCGCTGCCCGCCGCCGACTTCTAGCGTAGTGTCCTGTAATTGAGTGGACAATGTAGCGCCGCCGTCCCGGCGGCATTTGCCGGCAGGATGCCGGCGTTACGGGCGTGCCGATTGTCCAGTTATTTCGCGGACACTACACTAGCGCACCGGTCCGAGAGTGTAATTGTGGATGTCGCCAAACGCTCCCACGCCGATGTGAACGACGGAAACCCAGCGTTCCAGCTTGTGATGTCCCGTGCGGTGCAGCCAGTAAGCAACGCCGATGGAGAGCGCGGTGCCGGCAACCTCAATGCCGGCAAACAGCGGCTTGTTGTCCACAATGCTGTTGGTCAGCAGCACCTCATTGTGGCCGTTGTGCCGAAAGTGCTGGGTTGAGGTGAAGTCGAGCGCGCGGACCGCCGCCACGCCCGCGAACAGCATCAAGTTGGTTTTGTCAAAGAATCGGTGCGGACTTTCGACGAGCTGCCTGGGTTGGGTTTCAACGGGCGGTTTAGCCTGCGATTGCGCCTGATTCCGCCTCTGCCCGGCCAGCAGCCGGGCCGGTGCCGCTGCCATAACCAACGCCAGAACAATCCCCGCCGCCCGGCTTTGTGAAAAGATTCCCTCCTGCCTGTAGTTCTTCAAGAATTCCCTTTCGATTATGAAATTAACTTTAGCTCGCGCTTATTTGACCACCATGATTCCGTGCGCCGGCAGGCTTAAGGTGGCGCCATTGGACGTGACGCGGGTTTCCGCGGTTCCAAACACTTTGGTGTAACGCGCTTGCGGGCTTCCAACGCCTGCCAGGGAGCACGTGACGGGCAGTTCGGTAAAGTTCGCCACCGCGACGTTGTCTCGCATTGGGAAAATCACGACTCTCGGAGGAGCGTCAAGTGAGGTCGGCACGAATTTCGCAACTTCATCGCGCAGTTCTCGAAGCCCGGCGCGCGTTTCGGGATCGAGTTGAGTGACCTGGTCCTGATCGCCGACGTCAGCCAGATGCGGCAACTGGTCTGAGAAGACAATGATCTCGCCCCGGCCTTCCGCAACTTTCCGCAACATTTGGTCTTTTCCCAGGTCGATGTTGTTGTCGGGTTTCAGGCGAGGGTCGGCTTGCAAACGATGGGCCAGCGACTGGCTGAGAAAGGCCGTTCCGCCTGCCTCGAGAAACTGGTTGAGCTCCGGCACAAAATCCGGATCGCCCAAGGCCGTGTTGGCAAACACCGCCGCGCGTGATGCGGCGGGGAAATGGGCCACGGGCAGCAGAGGAATGCCCAGCATTCCGATGTTGTCAAGGATGTACGGTTCATCACCCGCGTCGCTTGAGGGCGGCTTATAGGCCGGAATGCCCCTCCATCCTCCGGCAAGCCTGGCCAACTGGTCGACCTGTTGGCGATGGGCGGCCAGCGTTTCCGCCTGGGCGCTGTACTTGCCGGAATACAATTCGCCGTAATGGAAGAGCATGACTTCCTTCGCTCCGGTAAGCGCCGTCACGTAAGCCTGGTCCATGTAGAGAGTGGGGTCCGTGGCGTAGGGATCGAACCAGCCGCCGCCTTCCTTGGGTCCCGCGATATCGGCCAGCCAGCGGTAGAGGAAGAACGCCCGGTATTGCTGCACGTGCGCCCACTTGGCGGAACTCGGGTCGCGGAGCTCGGTGCCTACCCAGATGCGGTTGTAGAGCGGCGTTTCTTTTTCTGGCACGTAGCCCTTGTTCTGGAAGGTTTCGTACCACTGGGGAAATTTGATAATGATTTTGACGTGCGGATTCACCGCGCGCGCCGCTCCCAGAACGTCTTTGCGGCTGACGTCCACCATCAGCTTGTCGCGGTATTGCCGCCAGCACATGGAGCCTTTGGCCGCCGCGCACTCCGCGCAATCGCAGTCGGTGCAGAAGAAATCGTCGATCATGATTTCATTGAACATGCTGGCGGCATACTGGAAGATTTGCGCCAGGCGTTCCTGGGTTTTATGGCTGGTGAAACAAACCCAGATAGGGCGGCCGCTCGAAATCTTGCCAAAATGGACGGTGGTGACGCAGCCGGAAACCTGGAGCCCGGCACGGCGGAAAAAGTCGCGCGAGGTCTTGAGCGTGTCGGCATTGGCCTGATAGCCGCGAAAAACTTCCAGATACACCTTGGTGATCCCCATGCGGCGGCAGAAGCCCAGAGCCTGCTCGCGCCCGGCGGGCGTCGAGAGATGGTCGCGCACGTCCTGAGCGGTAAAAAGCGTTTCCCACTGCATGGCCCGCGCGGCGGGCGCGCTCACCACAAGAAGGAGAAGCCATACCGGCGCAAGCCGCAGAAGCTTTTTGATGAAACGATCGTTCGAAGTGGACATTCCTCGATCCCTCCTTGCCTCAGGATTCACAACGCGCAACCGGCGGCTATTGCCAGAAGCAGGCGAACATCCGGGATTGCAGAATAGCACCGGACGGCGCGGCCTGCGAAGCTTTCCCAAGCGCGCCCGCCCCAGCATAGGGAGCCGCAAGGAGAGATGTCAACGTTAAAACATCGGCATGCCTGGCTTAAACAAAAAGGGAAGGGAGCGCCAGCGGAGCATTACGGGAAACTTTTTGCGGGTGGGGCGGGGTAACCCAGGCCAATTCACGAGAGGAACTGACTGCGGGTTAGCAATGGAAAACCCTACGGCCAGATTCATTCCGGCCATGATGGCTACCCCATCCCCACAAGGAATATTAATATATCTGGAACTTAATATTCACCCAAATTTGCATGGTTTTGCAAGGGTTCCCGGTGCCGCGTTCCCGGTGCCGCGGGACGCTTCCGCTTGCTTACGATTTCCCGGCAAGGAGTTCCGCCACTTTCCGGGGGTCCGAGGTTGGCAACTTGCAGACGTAATTTTCGCAGATGTAGGCGGTGGCTTTTCCGTCAATTTGTTGCATGCCTTGAATGAAGGGCAGCCACTTGGCGAGTTGCTCGCGCTGTTCGGGACCATCAACCAGAAAAAGGACTTTGTTGGGAAGGTAGCGTTCATGAACCACGCGCAGAAGCGCTTGCGTGTCGGGCGAGGCTGCGTCGCCCGCAATGACGACCTGACGGGGCGGAGCCAGCGAGAAATCCACGGCGGCAACCATTTGCGGAACGGTTTCAGGCGCGTTTTCAAGATGCCGGCCGAAGGCGCTGAAGAGTTCCTGCGCCTTGGCGCGCCACGCGCCGCGGTCC
>JAJYHU010000217.1:7927-11637 GCA_021784615.1 Acidobacteriota bacterium
GTCCGTCATTTGCGCGAGGCGCAGCAGGTTCATTGCCGCGACGGAATTGCCGGAAGGCTCGGCGCCGTCGTAGGCGTCGCGCATTCTGACCAGGATGGAAGCGTCTTCGCCCGAATTCGCAAAGTAGCCGCCGTTTTCGCCGTCCCAAAAGATGTTGTCCTGCTTTTCTTCGAGCTCCGCCGCCCACGCCAGGTAAGGAACCTTGCTGGAGGCCTCGTATAGGTCCAGCAATCCCTGGATCAGATAGGCATAGTCCTCGAGGAACGCGTTGATGGCTACCTGGCCCGCGCGGAAGCGGCGCTTCAGGTTTCCGCCCTGCCCGCGATAGAGCTTTGATTGGATAAAATTCGCGGCTGCTTCGGCGGCCGCGAGATAACTGCTATCGTCCAGAACCTGCGCGGCGCGCGCCAAAGCGGAAATCATCAGGCCGTTCCAGCCGGTGAGAACCTTGTCATCGAGCGCGGGACGGGGCCGGGCGCTGCGGGCCCTGAGCAGCTTGCCTCGCGCCCCGGCAAGCGCGGCTTGAATTTCGGAGTCTTGCCTGCCGAAGTGCTGGGCGGCTTCTTCCACCGAGTGGACCCTTTGCAGGATATTTTTCCCTCTGAACTCGCCTTGCGGATCATTCTCCGGCGAAACGTTTCCGGAAGGCTGCACGTCGTAAAGGTAATTGAAGACGGCTGCCGCGTCAGGTCCCAACGCCTGTTCGATTTCGGCGGGCGTCCACAGGTAAAAGGCGCCCTCGCCGTGCTCTGGCTTGCCTTCTTCAAGCAGGCTGTCGGCGTCTTCGGCGCTGTAGAATCCGCCCTCAGGGCTGCGCATGTCGCGCAGGGCGTAGCCCAGGATGTCCCGCGCCGTATCTTCGTAGAACGGGTCGCGGGTGATCTGGAAAGCGCTGAGATACGCGATGGCCAGTTGCGCCTGGTCGTAAAGCATTTTCTCAAAGTGCGGCACGTGCCACCGGGCGTCCACCGAATAGCGGTGAAAGCCTCCGCCCAGGTGATCGTGAATTCCTCCCCGGGCCATGGCGCGCAGCGTGCGGAGCGCCATGGCGATCGCAGCCTGATCGCCTGTCCGGGCGTGATAGCGCAAAAGGAAATTGAAGACCACCGGGCGGGGAAACTTGGGCGCGTTGCCAAAGCCGCCGTTCGCGGCGTCGTAGCCGGCCTTGATCGCGTGGCAGGCCCGGTCAAGCGTTGAAGCTCCAGCCTGCGCCCCGGCGGCCACGGAAGCTTCAACCGACTTCTTGAGGTATTCCGTCGCGTCCGCGGCGGATTGCTCGATCTTGCTCTGATCCTTCCGCCACGCCTCGGCCACCCGCTCGAGCACCGTGGGAAATCCCGGGCGGCCGTAGCGGTCTTCGGGCGGCCAGTAGGTGCCGCCGAAAAACGGCTTCAGGTCGGGAGCGAGAAAAACCGACAGGGGCCAGCCTCCGCCGCCGGTGGTGGCCTGCACAAAGGTCATGTAGACGCGGTCCACGTCCGGGCGCTCTTCGCGGTCCACTTTGATGTTGATGAACTCCTTGTTCATCAACTCGGCGACGGCGGGATCGGAAAAGGATTCGCGCTCCATCACGTGGCACCAGTGGCAGGTGGAGTATCCGACGGAGAGGAAGATAGGTTTGTTCTCTTGCCGGGCCCGATCAAAAGACTCCTGGCTCCAGGGACGCCAGTCCACGGGATTGTGGGCGTGCATCAGCAGGTAAGGACTGCTTTCGTGGACAAGGTGGTTCGTATAGGCGTGTTCGCCGCCCTGCGCTTCAGCTTGTGCCATGGATAAATGCCCTCGATCCATTATGCCAGCCGAAGCGTGCGAACGCCAGAAGCCGCGGGGATCGAACCCGCGACACCAAAACCAGTGTCGCGGCTACCCGATTAATCCGTGTGGAAGACTTCTTGCATGTTGGCCCACCATTCGCCTTCCCGGCGAGTGGGAACAGGCTCCTGCATGGGCCCCATGATGGCCCACCACTCCTGGGTTTTAGGGTCGGCGGCCATCCTGGCCATGTCGGCGTCGAAATCCTGCCCAACGTATTCGAAGTAAGCAAACAACGTGTCATCCTTAAAAAAGATCGAGTAGTTGCGGATATTGCATTCGCTGATCATCTTCAGGACTTCCGGCCACACGCTCGCATGGTAGCGAGCGTATTCTTGCAGCTTGCCCGGCCGCAGCCTGATCACCTGCCCATATCGCGTCACGCTTCCTCCCTTTGCATCCCGCTTTGCGCGGGGCGGCGTTTCACGGTTTCAGTCCGTTCTCTCTCTCGCCGTATCCTAACACGCGCCGGCGAGGCCGCCGCGGAGTTCTGCAGTAGGCTGATCCTCTGCCTGCCGGAGCGGCGCTTTTGCATCACCTTAATGGATGTGTCAAAATTCCAAGGGTTTTTCTTGAAGATGCGAAGCCGGTAGCGCGAATCTTTAGATCCGCGGCGTGTCTGCGGTTGAGCGCCTGCCGCCCCGCCTACGGCTCGCTTTGTCCGTCGCGTTGGCGCGGACTATTGCTGGGCGTTCCCCAATGCATGATGGTATCTTCGGCCATATCCATGGGCTTTAGGTTGTGATACCACCCGTGCGCGGACAGGGTGTCCGGATAGTCGTGAATCAGCATGCCGGGCTGATTGATGGGCAACTCCTTGGCGATGGTGGCGTCCGGCCGGGCCACAAACGATCCCCAATGGGAATAGGGATTCGATGCATTGTTGCACACGGCCCACATGCGGTTGTCGGCGCAGCGGGTGGGCACTTCGCGAACGTTGAGCGTGTCCAGGCAGTTCGCGCCCTTGCTTTTGGCGTTGCTGAAGGAATGGATCATCACCTTAACGCCCTTTTTGCGGTAGGCGATATAAAGTTGCGGCCAGCAGATGTCGTAGCAGACGGCCAACCCGATCCTCACTCCCCGGATGTCGTGCGTCACCAGGCGGTCGCCGGCCGAATAGTATTTCTGGTCGCCGCCGGTCAAAAAGCACTTGTCATAGCGGTTGACGATCCTGCCTTCCGGGTCGATAAGATACTGGCAATCGGTCGGCTTGGTGTTCTCGTCAAGGTAATGGGAGGAGCCGAGAACCAGCCACATCTTCAGCTCCCTGGCGAGCGTCCGCAAGCCGCTCGTCTCCTCGCGCAGCGCTCCCCAATCATAGTGGTCGAATGACGGAAGATCGGTCCCGGGATATCCTGAAAGGCTCGCTTCCGAGGTGTGCAGCAGATTGGCTCCCTCGCCGGCCGCCTGGCGCATAAAGTCGCGGACATACTTGGCATTCTTTGCGGGACTGCCGCTGACGGGAAACTGGCAGGTGGCGATCCTCAGTTTTTCCTTCGCGTACGCCGGGATGGCCTGCGACGGCGCTGCGGAGGCGTTCGGCAATCCCGCCGCGCCGGCAAAAGACGCGAACGCATGGAAGCCGGCCGCGCCCGCAAGAACCTTGCCGGTTGTCTCGATGGCCTGCCGCCGGGTGATTCGTTCTTTTGATGGCATCGCGATTATCTGGAACCTCCTTTTGGGGTTCAAAAACCATTCTGACGATAGACCCATGCACCCGCCCGCGTCAACGCCGTACCGCAGCGTACGCGGGTTCTCGTAGCGGCGGGTTGATCCCGCCATCTTGCTTCTCAGGCCCGGAGGGCCGAAAGATTTTAGCCCACGGCGCAAGCCGTGGGAATCAATCGCCGTTAGAATCCCCCCAAGCCCCGGAGGGGCGAAAGACATTGCGGCTCATG
>JAJYHU010000410.1 GCA_021784615.1 Acidobacteriota bacterium
GGTGGCCTCGTGGCGCACCACGTGCCCAAGACCGTCCTCAATGTCCACGGTGGTGTACCACGTGCTGCCGCCGAGCAATTGCGAAGTTGTCACGCTCGGGCTGGGCGGGCTGTCGTTGTATGCGTAGGTGGTCTCGCCGCCGTCCGGATACGAGACCGACGTGAGCCGCCCGAGCAGAGTGCCGGAAGAATAGTTTGTCGTCTGGTTGTTCTGGTCGGTGGAACTGGCCAGGTGCCCGGTGGGGCAATCATACACGAAGCTCTCGGTCGTGCCATCGGGATTAACGATCCCGCTCAAGTAGGTGTCTTCGCAACTGTCGGCGTATTGTGTGCGATTGTTTTTCGGGTCGGTTCTGGAAAGTTGCTGTCCTGCGTCGTCGTAGGTGTAGACGGTGGGAAGCATGGAGCTGTTGGTGTTATCCCAGACCGATTTCGTTGTCGCGTTGCCACGGTTGTTGTTCGAAGAAGAATAATTTGTGTAATCGTGGCCGGCCAGGCTGGAGGTCGCCGACACGGGGGTCTGGTCGTAGTTATAGGTTGTCAGGGCCGCCTGGCTTGCCCCTGAGCAGGTCCCGGCGCCGTCGCACACCTGAATGCTCGAGGGCCTGTCCACGATGTAAAAACCTCGGAAGTCCTGAAGCCCCGAAGCGTAGCTTATGTTCGTGGTCCTCGTCGATCCGTCATAGTTCGTTTCAACTTTCTGCGTAAGCTGGGAGTAGCCGTTGTATGTGTATGAAACAGACGAGGTGCTCCCGTTATCCAGCGTTGTCTGCTCGCTTTTGATAAGGTACTGGTCATACCATTGCTTCTTGACGGTGCGCAACAATGGCCCCGAGCCGTCGCCGGAATAGTATTGGATTTGCTGCTCCACGGGGACATAGGAATAGACTAAGGGCGAGGAGCCGTCATTAGGCTGGGCCTGAATCTGAAAAGGGCTGTACGTGTATATCGTCTCCAGATTGTCCATTCCCGGCGTGGACTGAGTGACGACTGTTGTTTTGCTGCTCCACGTGCTGGATGTGCTTCCCCCAAAATCTGTCGAATACGGCCCGAAGTATTGCGTCAGGGCCACGCTCGTGCCGTCGAAGCTCACTTGCCGCTCGGTGATGACCGGCTTGCCATACTGATACCCGCATGCGCCGGCATCGCCCGAGGTATTGTACATTTCAATGCCTTCTGACAGTGAGTTAACACCCCACGTGTACTTCACCCATCCGCCCGTGGGATAAACGATCTCGTCCAGAAATCCATAGGTGCTGTCGTAGTAAAAGTGGTAGCTTTGGCCATTGGGGAGGGTGATTTGGGTTATCACGCTGTTCGTACCCTGGTCCTGCACCCACGCCGCGCAATTCCCGTTGCTGAATGCATGTTCCCACCCGGGGTTGTAGTTGTAGGATGCCGAACCATAATAAATGTAGTAAGGGTTTGACAGCCCGGCGACTGTAATGGTGGTCGCTGACCCGCTGGTGCCGAACGTCAGGGGCTGGCGGCCATCTGTGTCTTTCCCATTTGAAATCATGTTGCCATTCCGGTCTTCCATTAGATAGAAGGGCGCTTGGGCGCCGGACACCACAGGCTCGCCAAATTCATAGACCATACCATCTGCGCTCACGACATCCGCGAAGCCGTAGGAGGTGCCGGCCGGGTCGACGTTCGCTCGATAATGATCGTCACCGCCGGTTAAGTACTGGGGAATAACCCCTCCCAGTTGCCCGCAGGATGATAAAGTCGCCTCGTCCCACGCGGACACGTGCAGGGCGTGACGCCCGCCCGAGGGATCCGTGAACATGTAGTCCACCCAATAGTCGCATAGGTCCACCCCGCTGGGGTCATAGTAAGACATCTTTATTGCCGTCAGGGAGACCGAAGGAATCGTCCCCCATCCACCTCCTGTGTTAATCCACTGCATGGAGCCGTTGCTTGCCGAACTGGTGGGGTAAGTTATTCCATTTGAATTGTAGACGTACGCCACCGGCACCGTGAACCCGCGGCTCTCGGGCACCGGGATGTTAATCCGCACGGTGAGCGAGCCGTTTGCCGGGTTCACCGTCTCCGCCAGCCCGTGGATATAATCGTGGCGCGCTCCGGGGATCGGCGTCGACTGATCGTCTGTCACGTTGGTGAACTGCGCGCGGCACAAGGGCGCGGCGAATAGAATCACAAGAGCGCCGGCCAGCAGGCGCCAGCCCACTTCACGCGCTCTGGCGCGAGCCGGAAAGGAGAATAACGAACGTCGAAACCAGGAATGCAGCGAGCGGCTTACCTGCGATAGATCGGCCAGGCACACATCACCTCCGCGTGGAGCGTCAGCTTGCCTCTTACCTGACTATGCAACCACTGAATTATGGATGCCAAATTAGATAATGCTTCGTTCGGATTTTGTCAAGGACAATTTTGATTGCGGAGCAAAAGGTTTTGGGATCTCGCCGAGACAGTGACAGAAGCCGAGTTTCCAGGCTGGACGGTAAGGCTCGTGGGCGAGACGGAAACTGTAAAGTTCGCTGGAGGTTGGCTGGGGCTGCAGCCAGATTGCGAGCTGCCTGCGCCGCCACAGGAAACGAGCAGCAGCCCCGAAACAATCAGCGCGGCCGCCAGGAGCGCGAGACACCTTGGGCAGAGCGGCCGTCCATCCCTTGGTTTGCCTTGCCTGCCGAGGCTCCTCATCTTGTCCCCCTTGGGAAAGGCGGATTCTATACCAGGTTTTGAGAGCAAGCAATATTAAATACAGCAACGTTTTGGCGCGATCATCATAGGCCGGTGAGCCGCCAGCCACGCCCGACGCGAGCCATGCACGCTACGCTCTATATATAGGCTACATACAGCGGCTTGTCCCGAAAGGCCCGAAAATGGGATTTGGGGGATTTTCGGGACAAAAATTTTTAGCCTTTGCAATATATTGAAAACGCAGTGGTTAAAGAAATTAAGCGCCGGCCAAAATCGCTTTTCGAGCAAAAGTTATTTCAAAACGGCGCACCGGGTAGAATTTACAGTTTGCGGTTGGCAGGCGCACTCAGCGCGGAGGAAGACGGATACCGCGCTCGCGGAAATACTGCTCGACCTTTGCGAAGTCTTCTTCGGTATCGACGCCGACCGTATCCTGCAAGGTCTCAGCAACCACAATCGGAATGCCGTTGTGCAAAAAGCGGAGTTGCTCAAGGCTCTCGTCGATTTCCAGCTGCGAAACCGGAAGCTGGCTGAGCGTTTCAAGCGCCGCTCGGGTGTAAGCATAAAAACCCAGGTGCTTGTAGTATTGTACGCGGCCTGCGCCATCCCGGTCATAAGGGATCAGGGCGCGGGAAAAGTACAACGCCCGGCCCTCAGAATCCGTAACGACTTTCACGTTGTTCGGATCGTGCGCCTCTTCGGTGGAAATGGCCACCTTCAGAGTTGAAACTTGCGTGCCGGCCCCCTCGCCAAAGGGAGCCAGCATCAACTCAATGTGCTCGGCGCTCACCATGGGTTCATCGCCCTGGATGTTAACGTAAACGTCCGCAGGCTCGCGGCCCATGACTTCAACGATCCGCTCCGTTCCGGAACGATGCTTTGATGAGGTCATCATGGCGGGTATGTGGAGATCGCGGCAGTGGGCCGAAACCTCCTCGGAATCGGTGGCCACCAGAAGACTCGAAAAACCGCGGCACTGGTTAGCACGACGGTAAATCCACTCAAGCATCGAGTGGCCGGCGATCAACCGCAGGGCCTTGCGAGGAAGCCGCGTCGATTCAAGCCGCACCGGAATGACACCAACAACTTTGCTCATATTCAACAGGACAGCAGGAGATTAACCCGTCACGCGAATCTTGGCAAGCCTCATGAGCGGCAAAAGCGGTGTTGGCCCGGGCGCGGAAAGCGCGTTATACTCACCAAGCGATGCCGCCCAAGAGACCGCTTCCGGTGGGAAAGCTTCCTCCCAGCGTGCTCAAAAAACTGCTGCGCTCCTGTACCTTCCCGAAGTCCTCCGGAGTCATCCTGGGGCCCCGATATGGAGAGGATGCCGCGGTCGTCGCGGTGGGTGGAAAGTGCCTCGTTGCGAAGACCGATCCGATCACATTCACCGGCGACCGCAGCGGCTGGTATGCAGTGAACATCAACGCCAATGACCTTGCCGCGCTCGGCGCGCGCCCGCGCTGGTTCCTTGCCACGTTTCTGCTTCCTGAAAGGAAAACAACCGCGGCCACGGCGCAGCGCCTCTTTAAAGAAACACTAAAGGCCTGTCGCGACTTGGACGTTAGCTTATGCGGCGGCCACACGGAGGTCACTTCCGGCCTTGACCGCCCGATTGTCGTCGGTCTGATGCTTGGGGAAGTTGAGAAGGCCAAGCTGGTCCGGAAAAGCCGGCAGCGGCCCGGAGATGCGATCATTCTGACGAAGGGCGTAGCCATCGAAGGGACGGCGATCCTGGCGCGCGAGAAGGCCGGCTTGCTGCGGAAAAAACTGGGAACGACTTTCGTCCGGCATGCGCAGCGCCTGCGCCTGCATCCAGGAATCAGCGTGGTGCGTGACGCTCAGGTGGCGCTCAAGTACGGCGGGATTCACGCCATGCACGACCCTACTGAAGGAGGTCTGGTAACAGCCCTATACGAGTTGGCGGATTCGGCGAACGTGGGAATAGAAGTGTGGAAGGAGAAAATTCCCGTCTTACCCGAGACGCAGGCGCTTGCGAGAACCCTCGGCTTTGATCCCCTTGCGCTCCTCGCTTCCGGCGCGTTGCTCATTGTGGCGGGTCATGATAGCGGCCCGCGGGTTGTCCACGGCCTCTTGCACCATGGAATTCGTGCGGAGATTATCGGTAAAATTCGCGGCAGGAAAGATGGAATCTCGATTACAGAAGGGCGCCGGAAAAAAGCTCTCCGCATCCCCGCGCAGGATGAGATTGCGCGCCTTTTGAGCGGCGCTTCCTGCGACAAGAAGTAATGTCGTGCCCGGCCCGCAACCGGGCGCTGTGGAGAAGTGGAAGTTCTTTATAATCTTAACAATTCATAGGCGGATGGGCCATTGGAATCAAGCGGGTTATGTGCTAACCTTATAGGTTGAACAAAACTGAAAGACAGCACAGTAGGACGCCCGCTTAGGGAAAGCAAAGCGCCAACAAAGTAGAGAACGTCAGGGGGATCAATCGAGTGGATAAGACCCTCGGAATCCGCCATCCAGAAGAGTGGAGGCTTTATTAAGACCCCAAAAACTCAACTGGCGAGAAACCTCCGGTCTGCCATTTTGCGCCACTATGAATGCCTGGCAAGAAGTCCTCAACTATCTCAGGACGAAGGTGAACACCCAAAGCTACCAGACTTGGCTGAAGCCGACTCGCTTCGCCCATGCGGAAATGGACACTCTGGTCGTCCGGGTTCCCAACCGGGAATTTGAAGAATGGATCCAGGACCATTTCGGCAGCACCATTCAGGAAGCTCTTGAGCAGTTGCGGCTGGGATTTCGCGAGATCCGTTACGAACTTGAGGCTCCCTCGGAGAAGAAGACGGCTGGAAACGGAGAGGTAAAACCCTTGCAAGGGAAGCTCGATTTCGAGTCCATCGAGCACCAACTCAACGCGCGGTATACCTTTGATACGTTTGTGGTGGGGTCCTGCAACCAATTTGCTCATGCCGCGGCGCGGGCGGTCGCTGAAACACCTGCTAAGGCCTACAACCCTCTTTTTCTCTACGGCGGGGTTGGCCTGGGGAAAACACACTTGATGCAGGCTGTGGGACATTTGATCAAGAAGAGGCAAAGTGAAATGCGCCTGGCTTACGTCTCATCAGAAGCCTTTACGAACGAGGTGATCAACTCCTTGCGCTTTGACCGCATGGTTTCCTTCCGCGAGAAATATCGGAACGTGGATATTCTTTTAATGGATGACATTGAATTCATCTCCGGCAAGGAAAGGACTCAAGAAGAATTTTTCCACACATTCAACACTCTTTATGAAGCGCAAAAGCAGGTGGTAATTTCAAGCGACCAAGCCCCCAAGGATATTCCGGGCCTGGAGGAACGTCTGCGCTCACGGTTTGCCTGGGGCTTGACCGCCGATCTCCAACCGCCGGACATTGAGACGAAGCGGGCCATTCTGGCCAAAAAGAGCGATGCTCAGGGAGTTCACCTGCCCGAAGGAGTCGAAGAATTTATCGCCACGCGCATCAAGTCAAGCGTCCGGGACTTGGAAGGGGCGCTAACGCGCCTGATTGCGTACTCTTCGTTGACCGGCGCGGAGATTTCCCTGCCGATGGCCCAGCAGGTCTTGAAGAATCTTGTGGATCTTGAACAGCGACGGGTGTCCATTGAGAATATCCAGAGGTTGGTCTGCCAGGAGTTCAATTTGACGTTGCCGCAGTTGAAGGCTAAGGATAACAGCCATTCCATTTCCTATCCCCGGCAGCTTGCTATGTACCTTGCAAAGGAGCTTACTCCCGCTTCACTGCCGCAAATAGGTAGGGAGTTTGGAGGCAAACACCACACGACAGTATTACACTCGATTCAAAAAATCGAGCGACTGAGAAAAGATGACCGGGATTTGAACAGGCTCATCAACAGGCTTAAGGACACATTAAATTAGGCTTGTGGTGTTTTCAACAATTCTAAGCGTGAAAAGAGTTGTGGATTTAAGAATAGGCGGTAAAAATTCACAGCAACCCACAGAAAGCGAGAAGCATCCACAAGGCTAAAATATACTGGTAGCCGCTCAACTCGCAAAGGTTAAGGGGTTTTCCACAAATACACAACTGTTACTACTAAGGACTTCTTAGTTAAGGAAAATAAATTATGGAATTCTCAGTAGAGAAGGGCCTCCTGCTCAAAGAGTTGAACCTTACTCAAGGTGTTGTTGAAAGGAAAACCACAATTCCTATTCTTTCAAACCTTCTTCTGGATTCTGAAGGTTCGTCCCTTCGAATCAGCGCAACCGATCTGGAGTTGGGAATTTACTGTGGGTGTCCTGCTAAAATCAAGAAGCCTGGTTCCGGAACAGTCCCGGCCAAGCGGCTGCTTGAAATCGTGAGATCGCTTCCGGAAGCTGAAATCAAGTTTAAGCTCCTGGAAAATCACTGGGTTCAGATTACATGCGAGCATTCTTCTTTCAAATTAGTGGGGATGGCCAAGGATAACTATCCCACTTTACCCGCCCTTCCAAATCCACTAGCCGCTCTTCCTGTCGACGTTTTTGCCACGATGATTCACAGAACGATCTTTTCCATTTCCAGTGAAGAGTCGCGGTATACGTTGAACGGCGCCCTCCTAATTCTGAAACCGGAGAGCGCAGCGATGGTGGCGACTGATGGGCACCGGTTGGCTCTCATCGAGCGCGAACTGGAAGTTGAAGGTCTCAAGAACGAGCTTCGCCTTTTAATTCCCAAGAAGGCGATGGCGGAGTTACAGCGGTTACTGGCGGAAGCCGAGGAAAATTCAAAAGTCAGCCTTTCAAAAGACGAGAGTCATCTCTATTTTTCCGTGGGACACCGGGTTTTAATATCGCGGATGCTGACCGGCCAATTTCCCAATTATGAAGCCGTGCTGCCGCGGGATAATAACCGCACTATTGACGTTGACAAAAGCCAGGTTTCCGCGGCGATTCGCCGGGTGGCTCTATTGGCGGATCAGCGCTCGAGATCTGTCCGGCTGCAAATCGGCCCAGGGCAGATGGAGATGTTTTCCTCAAGCGGAGAGTATGGAGAAGCCCATGAGACGCTGGAAGCGGAATACGCCGGGGACCCAATGCAGATCGGCTTTAATTATGAATACTTGATGGACTTTTTGAATGTTGTGGGAGACGGTGGAAAAGTACGCTTCGAACTGAAAGATGAACAAAGCGCCGGACAGATGCGGTCAAGCGAGGATAAAGAGTTTCGCTACCGGTATGTTGTCATGCCTATGCGGGTTTAGGGAAGCGCGCGCGGAAGCGGAAAAGATGTTGAAGATTTTCGTCACATCCAAGGCCGGCGGGGATCTTAAATCTCTGTCGGTCTTGCCATGTTAAGAGTTATTCGTCCCGGAAGGTGGAGGTTCAGCGAGTGAGTAATACCAAAGAAATGATCGAGGCGGAGAATCATAATTATGACGCGGCAAGTATTAGGGTACTTCGAGACCTCGATGCGGTGCGGAAACGCCCGGCAATGTATATTGGCTCAACAGGGCCTACAGGCCTGCATCACCTGGTTTGGGAAGTTGTGGATAACTCCGTCGATGAAGCCCTGGCGGGACAATGCGATCAAATTGAGGTCACGGTCCACAGCGACAATTCTGTAACCGTTGTTGATAATGGGCGTGGGATTCCCGTTGACTTGCACAAAGAAGAAGGACGCTCGGCTGCCGAAGTTGTTATGACGGTGCTGCACGCCGGCGGCAAGTTTGATACCAAGAGTTATCGGGTTTCGGGCGGCCTGCATGGTGTAGGTGTGTCGGTGGTGAACGCGCTTTCTGAATGGTTGAATTTGGAAATTTGGCGCGACGGATACACGTGGGAGCAGTCTTACGAACGCGGGAAAGCGGTAGCCGCCCTCAAAAAGGAGGGAAAGACCAGCAAGAAGGGCACGAAAATTACATTCTTACCAGATTCGACCATCTTTGCCTCTGTTGAGTTCAATCACGACACCCTCGCACAACGCCTTCGCGAGTTGTCCTTCCTCAATAAGGGATTGACTATCCACTTTAAGGACGAAAGAAATAATAAGGAAGTTGAATTCCGATACGGAGGCGGAATCGCTGAATTCATCAAACATTTGAACAAAAACAAAAACGTCCTCCATCCAACTCCGATTTTTGGCGAGGCCGACCGCGACGATATGCATGTTGAAGTCGCCATTCAGTACAACGATGGTTATGCGGAGAATGTGTTTACTTTCGCGAACAACATCAACACTGTGGACGGCGGAACTCATCTTTCCGGGTTCCGGTCCGGCTTGACGCGCGCGATCAATCAATTTGGCCAAAACCAGAATCTCTTCAAGGATGTGAAAGACAACCTGCAGGGCGAAGACGTCCGCGAGGGGTTGGTTGCCGTGATCAGCGTCCAGTTGCCCCAGCCGCAATTTGAAGGGCAAACGAAGGGCAAATTGAACAGCGACATCCAGAGCGCCGTGGGAAGTTTTGTCTATGAGAAGCTGATGGAGGCGTTTGAAAAGAATCCGGCCGTCGGCCGCAAGATCTGCGGGAAAGCCATTGAGGCGGCGCGGGCGCGCGAAGCGGCGCGGAAAGCGCGCGAGTTGACGCGGCGCAAAGGCGCGCTCGATTCCGGAGGTCTGCCGGGCAAACTGGCGGATTGCCAGGAAAAAGACCCGGCGCGTTGCGAGATTTTCGTGGTCGAGGGTGACTCCGCGGGCGGCTCGGCCAAGATGGGACGCGACCGCCGTTATCAGGCGATTCTGCCGCTGCGAGGGAAAATTCTCAACGTGGAAAAGGCGCGATTTGACAAGATGCTGGCCCACGAGGAAATTCGCGCCCTCATTACCGCCTTGGGCACAAGTATCGGCAAGGAAGACTTCGACATTACCAAACTCCGATACTCAAAAGTCATTATCATGACCGATGCCGACATTGACGGGTCCCACATTCGAACTCTCTTGTTGACCTTCTTCTATCGCCAGATGCCGGAGTTGGTTGAGCGTGGCCACATCTATATCGCCCAGCCTCCGCTCTACCTGATTAAGAAGGGTAAGAACGTGAAATATATTCATGACGAAAAAGAATTCCGCCGCGAAGTGTTGCGTCGCGCGACCGAAGACCACGTTGTCGAAACCGGAAGCGGGTCAGAGAAGGCTGAGCTCAAAGGCGGGGACCTGACGAATTTTCTGATGGCGCTCGGCGAGTACCTTGAGCTGTTCGACAAACTTGAGAAACGGATGGGCGATCCGCGCCCGGTGGATGCGCTCCTGAAGGCGGAATTGGGAAAGAAGGTGGATCTTGAAAACGAGGAGAAGCTTAAAAAAGTTGAAAAAGAGCTTCACGCCGAAGGTTTCAAGACGGAGATCAAACTTGATGAGGAACACAACCTTTATCTTCTGACCTTTTCAGGTGAAAACCTGGGTGAGCGGGTCGTCGACTGGGAGTGGATATCAAGCGCCGATTACCGCCGCTTGCTCGATCTGCACCGGCGCGTCCATCCGTACGACCGACCGCCCTTTTCAGTTTGCACCAACGGCAGCCAGATCACCATTGAAGACCGCAAACAACTGCTTGAGCACATCATGGCGCTCGGCAAAAAAGCTTTCACCGTCCAGCGCTTCAAGGGTCTCGGTGAGATGAATCCCTCCCAGCTTTGGGAGACCACAATGGATGCCGAGCGGCGGACCATTCTTCAGGTCAAGATTGAGGATCGGACCGAGGCCGAAAGCATCTTTACCATCCTTATGGGCGACGCCGTCGTGCCGCGCCGCGAGTTCATCGAGCAAAACGCTCTGGATGTGAAAAACCTCGATATTTAGAGCGGCTCAGTAAATTTTACGCGATGTGCAGGAATGGAATACTTTCAGCTAATTCTGCGCATTACATTTCTTCAACTAACTTATAATAAACAACTTATAAATTTAAATTTTCTGGCTGGAATGTCCCCCAAATCCCATTTCGGTGCCACCAGCCCTTCAATAGCCTACTTTGCAAGGCTATAATCGCGTCCAGAGACGCTTTCGTCGGCGCCGCGCCACAATCAAAATTATGACTAATTTCCGATTGGCGATTGGCTGAGTTTTGATTGCCTGATGGGCGCAAGACGCAAGGTGATTGGTGTTGTCTGATTGAAGCAGACGTAGCGCGGGCCTTTACGGCCCGCGGTCTTTTCCCAAAATGAAGAACTGCGGATCTAAAGATCCGCGCTACCGGCTTCTGGTTCAATAGCAGGTAGCCACGCATTTTGTGCCGGGCCTGGCGCATCCGTCTTGTGAAGTCTGCGATCCCGAAGGGGCTTTGTGTCGGCCTTGACGAAAACGCAGGAACTGAAAAACATATCTGCGCAAGCCCGCATGGAGTCATGTAGAATTAGCCGCGTGACTTGGGTCGCACGGTCCCGGACGAAGAGAGCTATTATGAGTTGTCAATGGTGAAGGATGAATCCCACGCTTTATACACAGCTTCTTGACGGGCGCTGGCATTGGTGGCCCTACGAAAGGACCGCCCGATTCGACTCGCACGAACATAAACTAAACACTCTTCGGTCAGCGTTCGTGGTACATGCCCAGAACATTGCTGACTGGGTCTCCGCCGAGGTCGCCGACGAATTCGATTTCAATGATGTCAGCCCGAAGTTTAAGCTGCCATTCCCTGCCATGTTTGTGGAGTGCAATGTTCTCACGGCTGATCCTCGACCTACGCTTGCTGGCGTCCTGTTTGAGAGGTGGGACCTCAGCGCGGAAGAAAAAGAATGCGCCAATCAACGTGGTGTTGAAGACTGGGTGCGCGGAACGCTGTTCACACGGAACCCTCTTGACCAGCAGGCTTACGAAAATTTGGGCTGGATAGCTGAGGTTTCGCGTGAGGGCCGCATTCTTCAGAACGGCTGCAGGATACCCGCTTCTGTTCGGGCAGAAGACCGGGATGAATGCGCGGATAGCATGGGCTCTCTGTTCGTACCCGCGATATGTTCTATTTCCTTTTTCCATTGCAAGAATGTGACCATCAGGAAAGTCAAGGGATCGTGTAAGCATCC